>JBEKZG010000553.1:0-2570 GCA_049510095.1 Occallatibacter sp. | reverse complement strand
GGTTGGTGGCGGCGTCGATTTCAATGACGTCTGTCGCGTTGCCCTGGCGGATTTCGGTGCAGGACTCGCAGATGCCGCAGGGCTCGGGGTTGGGACGGGCTGCTGAGCCGATCTCGGTGCGGCAGTTGAGGGCCTGTGCAACGATGCGGGCGATGGTGGTTTTGCCGATACCGCGATGGCCGGAGAAGATGTAGCCGTGCGCGATGCGGTTCTGCGCGAGGGCGTTCATCAAGGTGCGGGTGACGTGGTCCTGGCCGGCTACGTCGGCGAAGCGCTGCGGACGGTATTTGCGGGCCAGAACCTGGTAACCCATGGGTGGACGTTCTCCATTGGCCGGCCCGGAATTGGCGAGTGGCCTAGAGGGGATTGTATCGCCCCCGGGGGGTGAGGAAGCGGTCGTGTGGAACCTCTCCTCCAGAATTCTGAAGCGATGGACCCGAGCTTATGGCAGCGGGAATTCCTGCTCTAATGGTTTTCCCCCATTCTGATCGCAGCGCATAACGACGGAATGTTCGTTTCGACCCAGTTGGATCGAGATGGACGATGCGTTGCTACAAGGGGCTGAGCCTTCCTTAACTTCCTTCTCCAGAAACGGAAGCATTCGTGGATTTCTATAGATCTTGTATGTGTAGGTGGAAGCTGCACCTCCCCAAAACGGTAGATTCTCATCGACATGATAAGAAATGGTTGGGGAGAACCGTCCGCTGAGGACCCAACTGGTGGACTCATTACCAAACAGCACGCTCGCGACAACGAACCAACCGATTGGAGAGGCAATCAATATTATTAGCGGGGCAGCAATTCCGACCCCGGCGACTACGCGGTTTAGGTGCCAGACCATGCGCTGCGAATCAGAATCAGTAACATCGCTGTGAAATATGCCACCGCTGCCAGAAGGCCGGTAATGACCGACGAGAACTTGAAGGCAAGGGAATAGCCCGTAACCCATTGCAGCCCTGGCGCGGAAGCAACCGCCAGTGTTACTACAATTGCTGCCGATCTCCACCGTCGCGGGGGTTTGGCAAGCTCGCTCAGCATGAGCCAAACGGCACACAGAGTGTTGAGAATGAAGACAATTTCAGCCGCGAAGCTTAGAATTCCCAGCGAACTTCCGCCTTTCAGCTCATTAATCCAAGATTTGCATGTGGCCTAGAGGGGATTGTATCGCCCCCGGAAGGATTAAGCGGGGAGCGCTGACATGCGGGTTTCGAGAAAGCGGCGGACAGCGGGGTCGGGCTCGAGGGTGACGGCGATCTGATAGGCGTGGCGGGCTTCGGCGTGCGCGCCAGTTCGGGCCAGAAGCTCGGCGCGGGTGGCCCAATAGGGTTGGTACTGGGCTAGACGGCGGTCGGCGGCGAGATCGGGCATGGAGTTGAGGGCGGCGTCTGGGCCGTGGACTTCGGCAATTGCGAGGGCGCGATTGATGGTGACTACTGGCGATTGGACGAGGGCGAACAGAGCGTCATAAAGCTGAATTACCAATGCCCAGTTTTGGACGCCGGTGCGGCAGCGATGGACATGGGCGGATTGCAATGCGGCTTCCAGCTGGAATCGGCCAATGACGCCGAGGGTGCTGGCGCGATGGAGAAGCGATTCGGCTTCGGCGATTTGATGGGAGTTCCAGAGAGTTGGGTCCTGTTGGGCTAGAGGGACGAATTCGCCGGCCCTGGAGCGGCGGGCTGGGCGCCTTGCATCCGCGTGAAGAAACAGGGCTAGCAGGCCGAGGGCTTCGGGCTCTTCCGGGAGCAACGCGGCGACCAGGCGAGCGAGATAGATTGCTTCCTCCGACAGGTCGCGGCGGATGACGTCGGCGCCGCCGGGATCGGTCCATCCCTCGGTGAATGCGGCATAGATGGCTTCAAGGACGGCTTCGAGGCGGGCGGGCAGCTCGTCGCGTGAGGGAACGCGGAAGGGGATGCCGGCCTCGCGGATTTTGACTTTGGCGCGGACGAGGCGCTTGCCCATGGCCGTGGGCGAAGTGAGAAATGCGGAGGCGATTCTTGCGGCGTCGAGACCCAGGACGGCCTGCAGGATTATTGGTGCGCGAATGCCGGGATCGATGGCGGGGTGGGCGCAGGCGAAGATCATGGCGAGACGCTCGTCGGGGATTTCCGAGGTGGAGGGGATGGCGGACATCACATCGGCGATGGATTCCAGACCCTCGGAGCCGGATGGCGTGTGCCTTTGACCGCGAATGAAGTCGATCATTTTGCGGCGAGCGACCGTAAGGAGCCATCCTTCAGGGTTGGTGGGACAGCCGTTGCGCGGCCAGTCGGCGAGCGCGGAGGCAAAGGCCTCAGAGAGCGCGTCTTCGGCGGAGGCGACGTCACGGGTGCGGGAGGCGAGAAAGGCAACGAGCTTGCCGTAGCTGCGGCGCGCGACGGCGTCTGCCGTGGAGCGCGCCTGCTCGTCACCTTCTATGGGACCTTCGACGGGGTTTATTGGTTGAGACATCGGAGCAAGTTAGTAATCGGTCATCGACCAGATGGGCCGGACTTCGATGATGCCATGGCTTGCGCCGGGGCATTTCGCGGCCCAGGCGAGAGCGGCATCGAGATCGGGGGCATCGA
>JBEKZG010000552.1:0-2570 GCA_049510095.1 Occallatibacter sp. | reverse complement strand
CGCCTCCCACCCGCACATCGGCTCCAGCATCGAGGCCCACGACATTGTCGAATTGCGCTTTCAATTGATATGTGGAGCTGAAAAGATACTGCTTGCTCCCGATGATGAAGACGCCAGCCACGAGAATTGCCAGTGTCACAACGATGAAAGCTCCCAACCGCGCCGCTCTCGACATATGCCCTCCATGCTTCCCGCGTATTTCCTGCTACGAATGCCCAAGAAATTCCTGAACAAAACTGATGTCACTTCTTTGGAGTTCTTCAAAGCTGCCTTCGATCACCACATTGCCTTCATTGAGCAGCGCCAGACGGTCTGCAATTGTCTTTGCGCTGTGCAGATCGTGCGTCACCACTATGGATGCCATGTGATGTTCCGCCTGGAGCTTGAGCACCAGATCGTCGATCTCCCCCGAGCTGATCGGGTCGAGACCAGCGGTAGGCTCGTCGAGCAGCAGAATATCCGGCTCTAGAGCAAGAGCGCGCGCCAGCCCTACTCGTTTCTGCATGCCGCCCGAGATATCCGAAGGCATCTTGTCAAGGTTTCCGTCCATGCCCACTTCCGCCAGTAGCTCCTTGACCCGGTCGTCTTGCTCGGACCTCGACATGTTCTTCTTATGGTGCTGCAGCGGAAAGGCCACGTTCTGCGCGACGGTCAGCGAATCGTAAAGTGCGGCGTGCTGGAACAGAAAACCCATTTTCTTCCTGATTTCGCCGATTCGATCGAGAGCCAGCCCCGCGATATCTTGACCGTGGATGCGAACTGATCCCGAGTCAGGTTGCTGCAGTCCGATGATGAGCTTCAGCAATACGCTCTTACCCGTACCACTGCGTCCCAGCACCGCCAGCGTCTCGCCGCGGCTCACGGTCAAGCTAATCCCATTTAGCACCCTTTGACTTCCGAAGGACTTATGCAAGTCCTCGACGGCGACAACTGGCACACCGCCGTCTTCAGCGGCTTCTCCGGGCTTCATCGCAATTTGATCGAGTGTGTCCATACCCGCTTCACAAGTTGTTTAATCAATGTTCATGGGAAAAATATGATAATGATTTTCACCAGTACGACATCGGCCAGGATCACGAACAGCGAGGACAAGACTACCGAACTCGTGGCCGCACGGCCGACGCCCGCGGCACCACCCTGTGTCCGCATTCCTTGAAAGCACGCGATTAACCCAATGATCAAGCCAAACACAGCGGTCTTGAACGTAGGCGGCAGGAAATCGTTGAAATCGGCGCCTTTAAAACCGCTATTGATGAACTGGTGTAACGAAAGTGGCTCAACCAGGGCCTGCGCAACCCATCCCATGATCAAGCCGCATAAGTCGGCAGCGAGAGTCAGAAAAGGGAGCATCAGGATGCAAGCCAGAATGCGGGTCGCCACCAGCAGCCTATAAGGGTTGACCGCCGACGCCTCGATGGCATCGATCTGCTCGGTCACTTTCATCGACGCCAACTCCGCGCCAATGCCAGCGCCCACTCGGCCACTCACCACCAGACCGGTGATGATCGGACCGGTCTCGTGAATGACGGAGAACACAATAGCCGCCGGAAGCAGTGATTTGGCGCCAAATCGCGTCAGGCTGTAACGGGCTTCCAAAGAGAGTACGGCCCCGGTGGCGGCGCCGGCCAGAGCGACCAGCGGCAGGGACTTTGATCCAATCTCGTCGAGTTGTCGAAACAGTTCGCGGAATTCAAATGGCGGCGTAACGGCAGCCCGCACAACTTGCCAGAAAAATATGCCCAGATCGCCAAACCACTCAAAAAACTCGTTGATCAGTCCGTTAGAAAAGATCAGAGCTCGGGATATGAGTAAGTCTCGCCGCGCGGGAACTGGCGGGCTTACGCCTGCAACCGCCATGAGTTTCTGGGCGCTCATCGATTTGGACCCTGATCGGGCGCCCCATGTGTATTGTTCAAGTGCATGCGAGAGAGCAGGGAGTGGGGTCCGCTATAAATGAACTCCAGTGCGATGTTTTCACCCACAAATCCGAGCAAGCTGTAATTGCCCATGCGGAACGCATCTTTAGCGTCGTAGCGACTGGGAAACCATCCATAAGCGGCCGTCATCGAGCCCGCGTACGGTGCGACGAGCGCGGGGATAGAGAAGACGCGGTGACCGTCTTCGCCGCGGCGTGCTGTCAGCGTCGAAATCACTGCATGCTTCAGCCGCGGAAGCACACCTTTGCACTCACAGCGGTAATACAGAGTGTCTTCCTTGAAGGCTTCCGACAGAGCATAACGCGTCGTGGTGCTTACCGCTGCGATGGCAAAGGCAGATCCGAATCGCTTGGCGTAGCCCTCGGCACCTTGCTTCCACTCCGGCGGGGCATTATCCGCCTGGGCGATGCCAGCCACAACCGCGGCGCCGACGATGGGATACGGACCAAACGCGTCGAAGAAGTAGTTGCGTAGCTTCGTGGTCTGCGTTGGGCGCGTGTAGGTCAGGTCTAGTTGCGCCTGGGTTGTGTTTATGACAGCGCCAGAGGAGTCTGCCGCATCAACCAGTGATTGCGCTTTTGTCAGCGCGGGCAGGACTGCGATTACCAACAGCACGAGCATAATGCGGCGCAT
>JBEKZG010000551.1:0-2581 GCA_049510095.1 Occallatibacter sp. | reverse complement strand
CGCCTGAACCAGAAGAAGCAACAGTTCTTAGCTGCCTGCCGACCGCCTCGCAGCCTTCCCCTATCCCGGCACATGATCAGGACCGCGTAACATCAGCTAGGGCTATAGATTATGTAGATTTGGCATTCACGGTAGCGCAGAAATCGGCGGGCGGCGAGAGAGGCCGGCAACTGTTTGAGTGGATGCTACAGGCCGATCAATTGCCCCGCCCCGGTCCCTCCGCCGCGGCGGGCGAGGGACCGGGGGTGCCTTCGGCTTGATGATGTACGGAACGAGACCAGGGCCTCACTCAATACTGGTCAATTCAGATCGCTTTTTCACTTTTTTAGAAGGGCCATTCCGCGAATTCTCGCGAAAAATCTCCGCATCCCGCCGGTTTGCCCAGTATATTGTTGCGCTAACTTGATTCCCGGTTTGTGGTGGAAATGGTGTAGCATCCCGGCAAGGACTCCTATCGCGGCTCGTTTCATCGCCGCTGGTTACACGGTCATCTCACACCAACACAATACTCTTGCTTCGACCAAATACTCTTGCTTAACCAAATCTGTTTGCTTGAGGAGGCACTTTGATGCGTTCACCTAAACTGCGCCGCCTTGTTCCGCAGGCGGCACGCTGTGTTGGCGCGGCAGCGCTGGCTTTGGCGGGCCTGGCTGCAGGGGCCGACGCTCAGCAAGTCCCGGCCTCGCCCCTGGACATCGTCTTCAGGAACGCGACGGTGATGACTGCCAGCCACGGCACCATTGAGCATGGCTCGGTGTGGGTTCATGCGGGCCGGATTGCCGGTGTGGGGGCCACGGTGAATGCGCCGGCCTCGGCAACGATTGTGGATGCTACAGGGGAGTGGCTGACGCCGGGGATTATCGACCCGCATTCACACTCCGCACTGGACTCGGATGTGAATGAGGCGACGAGCCCGGTGACGCCGGCGATGCACATGATTGACGCGTTCGATAACCGCGATAAGGCGCTTTACCAGGCGCTTGCGGGCGGGGTGACGACGGAGCTGCTGCTGCATGGGAGCGCCAACATGATTGGCGGGCAGGCGGTGGTGATCAAGAACAAAGTTGGGTTGGACCGCGATTCGATGCTGTTCCCGAATGCGCCGGGGTCAATCAAATTCGCTTCGGGGGAAAACCCGAAGAGGGTGTATGGCGGACGGAATCAGCTGCCCTCGACCCGCATGGGGAACTTTGAGGTAATGCGCATGGCGTTTGAGGAGGCCAGGAGCTACATGGCTGAATTGGACGCTTACAACGCCAAGGTTGCGAAGGACGACAAAGAAGCGATGGCGCCGAAGCGCGACTTGAAGCTGGAGGCGCTGGCCGATGTGTTGCGCGGCAAGCTGTATGTGCAGATTCATTGCTACAGGGCTGACGAGTTTCTGACGGAAGAGGCGATTGCTCACGAGTACGGCTACAAGATTCGCGCGTTTCATCATGCGCTGGAGATGTACAAAGTGGCCGACAAGATTGCGCCGGAGCAGACAGCGATTGCGACGTTTACGGACTGGTGGGGCTTCAAGGACGAGGCCTGGGATGCGATTCCGTGGAATGCGGTGATGTCGATGCGGAAGGGCGTGAGGGTGGCTTTGAAAAGCGATTCGAACGATCACGTGCGGCGGCTGAACCAGGAGGCGGGCAAGATGGTTCATTACGGCGGAGCGACGGAGGACGAGGCGATCCGCATGGTGACGCTGAATCCGGCTTGGATTATTGGCGTGGATGACAGGACCGGGTCAATCGATGTGGGGAAGGACGCGGACCTGGTGCTGTGGAACCACGATCCGCTTTCGACGTATGCGCGAGCGCAGAAAGTTTATATCGACGGCGATCTGTTCTTCGATTTATCGCTGCCGGGGCTGGGCACTCCTCACTTTTCGGGGGTGATGCATGGGGATGAGAATTCGGGTTCCGACGATGGGGAGGATGGGCAGTGAGAAGACTTCTTGTTATTGCCCTGTTGCTCGCGGTTGGGCCCGCATTGCTGGCGGCTGTTGACGCTCCGAAGAAGGCGATCGCCATCAGCGGCGGACGGCTGCTGACGGTGAGCCACGGCACGATTGAAAACGGCGTGCTGGTGATGGCGGATGGGAAGATTGCCGCGATGGGCGAGGCGGGCAAGGTTAAGATTCCCGCAGGCGCCGAAGTTGTGGATGCGCGCGGAATGACTGTTTATCCAGGGCTGATTGACCCGGAGACCAACTTTGGACTGATTGAGATTGAGTCGGACAAGTACTCGACCGATTTGACGGAGCCTTCAGACGAGATTATGCCGCACATGCATGTAGCGGACGCTTTCCATGCGGACACGGAGCTGATTCCGGTGGCGCGGCTGAATGGGATTACGAATGCCGTGGTTGCGCCGGCGAGCGACGACTCGATTGCGGGGCAGGACATCTTTATCCAACTGGCGGGAGCGGACCGGGACGAGATGATTCTGGGCCGGGATACGGCGCTGGCCATGAACTTTGGCGCGGATCAACGGCGGCGCGGCGGGGGCGACGGTGGGCATCGGGAGTATCCATCGACGCGGATGGGACTGATCACGCAGTTGCGGCAGACGTTTTTGGATGCGCAGGATT
>JBEKZG010000550.1:0-2606 GCA_049510095.1 Occallatibacter sp. | reverse complement strand
AGGTCCGCAACGAGGCCCGGGTGGATAAGCGCCGCTCTGCTGGCCCTGGCGCTGCCGGCTCTGGGTAATGCAGGGCCCATGGTGGAACTGGACTTTTCAAATCCTGGTTTGGCTCCTGCGCACTGGGTTTTGACGCTTTCTCCGGATGGCAGCGGGCATTTCCGCTCCGAGCGGGGCAATGCTCCGGCTGATCCATCGCAAGGGTTTGAGGCGGCCAATGTCGACCGCGACATCAAGGTGAGCGCGCAATTTGCCGGGCACGTCTTTGAGGTTGTCCACCTGCACAGCAATTTGCGCTCGGAATGCGAGAGCCACATGAAGGTGGCCTTTCAGGGGTGGAAGAAACTCACCTACAGCGGGCCGGATGGCGCGGGAAGTTGCACATTCAATTACTCGAAGGACAAACAGATTCAGGAACTGGGCGAGTCGCTGGTGGCCGTGGCGAGCGCCATTGTGGAGGGCGCGCGGCTGGAAACGCTGTTGCAGCACGACCGGTTGGGACTCGACAAGGAGATGGAGTTCCTGGTGGAGGCAACCGGAGATGGGCGGGTGCAGCAGATTGGGGCTATCCAGGGGATTCTGCAACGTTTGGCGGACGATCCGGAAGTGATGGACCGGGTGAGGAAGCGGGCCAGGCAACTGCTGGCTCGAGCGGACGGATGAACAGGTCGGCGTAAACAGGCGGGGAACAAAAAATTGGAGTAACTTTAGGGATCAGGGAACTGTCAAATGCATGTGGGCAGGCAGGTGGGGCGAATCGAGGCTACGATTTGGGAACGGGATTCCGGAGCCGGGATCGTGCTCGATTGGGAAGGTAGGATTCCATGAGCGGAATGGAGCGGGTTGAAGCGAATCGCGATGGGATGGCGGGACGGCGATTGGGCGCGTGGATGCTTGGAATGGCGGTCCTGGTGATTGGATCGCAGGCACTTGCTCCGGCTTTGCGCGCGGATGACGCTGACGCGGGTGCGCGCCAGGCGGCGCGGGCCGTGCGCCTGAGCAGCGTGGACGGCCAGGTGCAGCTCTCGAAGGATAGCCAGACAATAGCCGATGCGGCGGTCGCCAATACTCCTCTGTTTGAGGGCACGCAAGTTGCCACAGGGGATGATGGGCGCGCGGAGATTCAATTTGAAGACGGCAGCGTGGCGCGCCTCTCACCGAACAGTTCGGTCACGCTGTCTGTGCTTCGCGGGGCGGGCTCGAACGGCGAGGCGCAGATTACGCTGGAAGGCGGATTGGGCTATTTTGAGTTGCAAGGCGGGACCCTGTCAGGCACCATCAAGGTAAATTTTGGCGACAGCGTGGCGACGGCGAGCGGGTTCACCGTGATGCGCATCAACCTCGATACTCCGCCGGGCGAACTGGCTGTTTTCTCGGGGAACGCCCACCTGGAACGCGGCAGCGCTGTGGCTGTGGATATGCATGGCGGCGAGAGCGTGGCGCTGAGCGCGAATGACGTAAGCCGCTACACGCTGAATGAGACCATCGAACCGGACTCCTGGGACTCGTGGAACTCAGACCGCGATCAGGTGTTGACGTCTGAAGCCGCGACTGCAACCGGCGCTACCAAAAACTATGCCCAGGGCAGCAACCCGGCGTGGAACGATCTGGATGCGAACGGCAACTGGTACAACGTGCCGGGGCAGGGCAATATATGGTCGCCCTATGAAGCTTCGAACGCTGGATGGGATCCTTACGGGAACGGGAATTGGGGGTATTCGCCAGGGTTTGGGTATTCCTGGATATCAGGAAATTCCTGGGGGTATTTGCCCTATCAGTGCGGCATGTGGAACTGGTATGACTCGTTTGGCTGGGGTTGGGCGCCGGGAATGGGTGGTTGCAATCCCTGGTGGTTTGGCGGTGGCTACTATGGTCCGAACATCGGCGCAGGGTATGGCGGGTATCGGCCGCCGCTGCGTCCCCGTCCGCCGAGACATCCACTTGGAGGCGCCGGTTTTGGCCTGATTGCCGTGAACCGGCACACTGCTGCGCCAATTGGTGTTGGTGCGTTGCCGTCGCGGGACAAGACTTCAGTGGTTAACATCGCTGGATACACGGTGCAGCCGATGCACCCGCTGGGTCCGCGCCCGGTTTACGATCACTCGGCGTCTGGGTTTGTGAACCGCACCGTGCTGGCAAACGGAACAGTGATCACAAATGCTGGTGGGGTACCGGCGACTGGGAATATGCGTACGGCGGGACCGACGTTTGGGACAGCACGGACCGGGAATGCGGCGGCAACTGGAGCAAAGAATGCTTCTGGTGGCGCACGCGCTTCCTCGGCGGGCGGTTACTCGGCAAGCCACGCATCAAGCAGCAGTGCACCCGCCGCGAGTCATGCTTCAAGTGGTGGCGGCGGCTTTAGTGGCGGTGGCGGTGCTGCACACGCAGGCGGTGGTGGCGGTGGCGGTGGATCGCACCACTAAGGCTGCGGAATTCGAATTGTAGCTGATTCGAAAATTCGATTGAGCGATGGCCGCGGGTTGGAGATTCCTCGAAGGAGTTTCCAGCCCGCGGCTTTTTGCCGTTGGGTTGCAAGGCTTGGTTCGTGAGAGTGTCGAAATGACTCGTTTCAATCGTAGAACTCCGGCGATTGTCTGAGTGTT
>JBEKZG010000055.1:0-11448 GCA_049510095.1 Occallatibacter sp. | reverse complement strand
AACGGTTTGTATCCCTTGACGTCGATGAGCAGGGTGTCTTCGTCCCACTTTTTCCAAGCTAGATCGGGGACCTTCTCCAAAGTTAACTGGCCGGTGTAGTGACTGCGCGATTCCCTAAGGCGATTTAGGTCGTCCCAGAAGGCCCCAAGTTGAATGTCTCCCCAAGAGTACCCACGCTGGTAGTCCGGAATTCTGAAGACCCTGCTATTGAATATTGTGTCGAGGCTCTGCAATTCGCTAGGCATACGAGGGATTCTCCTGAGAATCCCCAAAAGTGTATACCATCCGCTGGAGCCCTGCTCAGAAGCCCATCACGTTGTAGCCGCAGTCTACATAGAGGGTTTCGCCGGTTACGGCGCTGGCGAGGTCGCTCGCCAGGAATAACGCTGTGCCGCCGACTTCTAACTGGTCCACGTTGCGGTGGAGGGGGGCGCGGTCGGCGTGGGCGCGCATCATCTCCGTGAGGTCGCCGACGCCGCGGGCGGCGAGGGTCTTGATGGGGCCGGCGGAGATGGCGTTGACGCGAATGTTTTTGGAGCCGAGGTTCCAGGCTAGATAGCGAACCGTGCACTCAAGGCCGGACTTGGCGATGGCCATGACGTTGTAGTTGGGGACGACCTTCTCGGCGGCGTAGTAGCTCATGGTCATGATGCTGCCGCCCTCGGTCATGAGGGGGACGGCGGCGCGGCTGACGGCGATGAGGGAGTAGACGCTGACGTCCATGGCGACGCGGAAGCCTTCGCGGGTGGTGTTGATGAAGTCGCCGCGCAGCTCGGAGGCGGGAGCGAAGGCAACGGCGTGGACTAGGATGTCGATCTTGGTGTAGGTCTGTTTGAGGGCGGCGAAAAGGGTATCGATTTCCGCGTCGTTGGAGACGTCGCACTGGAAACCGCTGGCACCGGGGAGCTCGTCGATGAGGCCCTGGGCTTCAGCTTTCATGCGCTCGTTTTGATAGCAGATGGCCAGGGTTGCGCCGGCCGCGTGAAGTTTTTGGGCGATGCCCCAGGCGATGGAACGCTTGTTGGCCAGCCCGAAGACTACAGCCGTCTTACCCGCCAAATCGATCATTCTTGCTTTGTTCCTCCATTGACCGAGCCGAGGGTGGCAGGGTCAGGCAATGTTCAGGATATCAGTCGTTCAAGGATATCAGCGGGAGGGTTGGGCTGGCTGCGGATGGGAAATGCTGGTGGGGTCGCGGCGGCCCTCCGGGGCGCCGTTTCATGAATTGGTCCTGTTCCCCGGATTGCGCTCCGCTCCATCCGGGGCTATTTTCGCGGCCTCCCTCCGGGAGGCGTTCAGCCGCCGAGGTCGACGAGTTCGACCGGGCCGGTGGGGCGGCCGAGGAAGTGGGAGCCGAGGCGTTCGAATTTTTCTACGGAGTCGGTGGCGAAGCAGCGGATGGCCGGATGGCCGGGTGTATCCGCCAGAAGTATGCCGAGGTCGTTGCAGAGATGCATGACGAGCTTTTCGGCGGCGGATTCGGCCGAGTCGATGACTTGGATGCCGGCTGGAATTGCCTCCTGAATGAGCGGCTTGAGCAACGGATAATGGGTGCATCCGAGGACCAGAGTGTCGGGATGCATGCCCGCGGCAGCGGCTTGGTCGAGGAGCTCATCGAGATAGATGCGCAGGACTTGGGCCGTGACTCGGCCGGTTTGGCTATCGGAGCTGGTCCATCCTTCTTCCACCAGCGGCACCAGCAGGGGGCAGGCTTTTTCAAGGGCGCGGAGACCGAGGGCGTGGCAGGCGGCGGCGTAGGCGTGGCTGTGCACTGTAGCATCGGTGGCGATGACGAGGACGTCGCCGGTGCGGGAGGCGCGGCGGGCGGTCTCAGCGCCGGGTTCGATGACGCCGATGACCGGAACTGAGACCGGGACGACTTCCTGGATGGCGTCGAGGGCGAGGGCGCTGGCGGTGTTGCAGGCGATGACGAGATAGTCGGCGCCCTGCTGCTCGAAGAGGAAACGGGCGCTCTGGGCGGCGTAACGGGCGATGGTGCGGCGCGATTTGGAGCCGTAGGGCAGGCGGGCCGTGTCGCCGATGAAGGCATATCGAGCTTGGGGCGCGCGGGCCACAAGGGCGCGGAGGACGGTGAGGCCACCGAAGCCGGAGTCGAAGACGCCTATGGTGGGGGTCATCGCTTGCCCTTCGTCGCGATGCTCCTCGTGACGTCCAGGGCAACGAAGCAAATGTCTTTGAAAACGCTAGCGGAATAGAGATTTGCCGTTCCCGTTGTGGCCAAAACCCTGGGAATCTTACGTTCGACGCGTGTATAAGCATCCATCATCTGCCCGAAAGGAGGCGCATTCTTGAAGATAAATGCGCTCCGTAGTTCGCTCAGTACACCCTCAACCGTGCCCCCGTGGATGTACGGATCGGTTCCGTTAAGGTCGCTTAGCGACGTCTGTAATCTGTAATTCTCAGATTCCCATACGAACCAGGTGTGGCACTCCGGGTGCAGCTCTTCCCAAGTGATCGTCAGGCCCAGCTCCAGTGGCATGTTGAAGCGCGGCGTTGATTGCGGCGCCGCGCTCAACTCGATGCGAGATAGATCGTGGATGGAATAGCGACAACTTTGGATCAATGCAAGAATTCGTTCAAGTCTGCGGTCTCCGCCTGGAATTTCGGATGTCAGGTTGGGTACTAGGCCGAGTTGGTAGAGTCCGACTACGTATGCAAGATATAGTTTTTGAAACTCTTCATCGTATGGGATGTTCAGGAAGACCGAATTTGGATCAGCGAGCGGTATCGGCACTCTGAGGATTTCCCCCGTTTAATTCTTCTTTTTTGCGAATTTTGCTTTGTCGAGATTGTATTGCTTGATCCGGGGAGTCAGAGACTTTTCGGCTAATTCCATCACGACCTTCCGCACCCCATTAGCTACGTCGAGAAGCGCTTCGTCCACCAGCTGCCAAGTCGTCACGGGCTTTGCATCCTTGGGCAACGCCTGGAGTCGACCTATGGGCGTGGAGTGCCAGGCGCAAGGCCTGAGAATAACGGGAACCACACGCGCGAGGCCCTTGATATGGCGCTCGAACGCTCTTGGAATCTCTACCCTGTGACAGTAATTTGATTCGAGGTAGTGAGGACTAATCAGCAAGAGTACGATGTCGCTACTCAAAAAGTGGCTCTCAGTTTCTTCGACGAAACGAGCCCCAGGCGTGATCTGCCGATCACGCCAAAGTGAGATTTGCCCGCTTTTTCGCAGCGGCGCTAGCTGCTCATCAAGTTTGGATGCTAATCTCTCGTCTCGGTGCGAGTAGGAAAGGAAGACGCTTACGGGTCGAGGCGTTATCTTTGCCGACTTCTCTCTAATAGGAGTCGAGTCGGTGGCCCGCCTCAGCGCCGACTGAGCCTCCTGGTTCGCCACCGTGCAGGTGGACAGATGTTGAGTTTCAGGTTGGTGGTCTGTCTCCTGTGCGGTTGTTGCGGGTTCTGCCGCACCGCCTAACTCAGGCCCCGACGCGGTGGTGGGTGCGTCCATCGAGCCCTCCTCTATGATTGCCCTTAGCTCTCTCTGTCGAGCCTCTGGGATACGCAGCCTGTTAATCAAGGATTCATTAGATGGTCGAGGGGTGGGTAGCTCTACGGAGCGTGGCATAGCAGCCTACATCATACTGCTAATTGACAGGGAGTTGAATGGGAGGCAGCGCTGCGGGTCAAGGGTGTGCACCCTCGGTGGGGACTGCTTCGGCGGCGAGGTAGGTCCGGGTGAGGTCGGCGTGGCCGGCGAGGGTGAGTCGGGTTTTGCCGTCGACGAGGAAGCGGACCTGGGTGACGCGGGGCAGGTTGGCGTGGAGGGTGCCGCAGATAGAGAGCAGAGTGAGGGTTTCAGTCTCAATGCCGGAGGGATGGCTTGCGGCGAAGGCGGTGGAGAGGTTGACGACGGCGAGTTGGGGGCCGGATGAGACGGATTGCTGCTGAGCGGATTTGGATTCGGCTGAAGCGGGGCGGTTCGATTCAAGATCGAGAGCCGGCAGCAGGAAGACCTGGGTGACCGAGGCCGCGCCGCCGGAAATGGGGTGGGCGGCATTGGGAGCGGCGTAGAGGTCAAGCAGTTTGCCGAGGATGGCGCGGGCGCGAGCGCCGGGGTCCTGGGGCAAGGGCAGGGATTGGACCTGGGTGAGCAGGGAGCCGTCGGCGTCACTGGCGACGATGAGGGTGGCCTGCTCAGCGGGAGCGACTTGCGGGGCCTGGGTGGGCGCGGAGTCTTCGCCGGCGACGAGGCGCTGGTGGGCGCGGTCGCGGAGGTTCCAGAGGATGCCACCCATGATGACGCAGGCGAGGAGCAGGACGGTGAAGAGGATGGTCTGGTGGCGGGGGATCATGGGTTGCGATCCTCGCTGCGGCCGGAGTCTGTACGGGAGGCATCGGAACGCCATTCGAGCAGAGCGGCGGCGAGGGCTTCCGCAACGCGCGCCTGGTAGGCGGGGTCGTCGAGTCCGGCGGTGGACGGCTGGCCGGGGACGGGCGACTGCTGGGCTTCCGGGGCGACTTCGACGGCGACAGCGGGACAAGCCATGCTGTCGACGGTGGGCAGAGAGGTTCGGCCGAGGGTAACGGAGAAGTTGGCGTGCAGGAGGGCGGAGTTGAGGTCGCCGGCGAGGGCCAAACTGCGGGTGATCCAGGAGGCCTGCGCGGTTCTCCAGGGAACGAAGCGGGAGGGCTGGGCCGGGGAGAGAGATGAGACGAAAAGGTGGACGCCGGTGCCGCTTTCAGAGGCATGCAGACTGAGACAGGCCTGGGCGATGGCGCGGTTGGCGAATTCAGCGCGACGGACTGGCGCGACGGTGGCGTCGGATTCGCGGGTGGTGACGACCTGGATGCCACGCGCGGCGAGGAGCGAACGGAGACGGACGCTGAGGGCCAGGTTGAAGGCCTTTTCGAGCTGGCCGCCGCTGAGCTTGCCGCCGGAATCGTCTCCACCGTGGGCTGCGTCGAGGACCACCATGAAGCGGGGTGGCGAGGGCGGGGACGGGACTTGCGCGGCGAGTATGGAGGAGAATTGGAGGACGAGCGATGTGGCCAGAACTCCTGCGCACCGGATCGAGCGAAGAGCCGGGCTGGGGATTGCGGAGGAACGCGGGATTTCGAGCCTTGCCAGCAAAAAGCGTACCTCAGCGGCAGAATGGACCGCGAATAAAGTCACTGCCTTGTCGCATAACGGCGCAGGCCGTGCCGTTATAGTTGGGTCCGCGTATTTTCTCACCAAAGGGCATTATCAGGGAGTTTCTCCACGCACGTAAAGGCTGGGCCCGCCGGAATGGAGTCCTTCGGCTAGGCGCGCGGCTTCCTTGGCGCTCACCTTGGGTACGGTGATGGGGGCGGCGAGATAAAAATCCACCTGCGCCTCGGAAGGGATGAAGATGCCTGGACCGGGGGATGCGGCTGAGATCGCGGCGCCGACGCCAGCTCCGACGGCTGCGCCGGTACCCATGCTTACGGCTCGGCCTGTGGCGTTAGCCGGCTCCACGACGCCGTTCTTTGAACTGACGCCGCTGGCGAGCGATCCGACGACGGCGCCGACTGCGGCGCCGCGCAAAGCTTTGGTCTGGGTGGGTCCAGTTTTGCTGGTGCCCGTTACTCTGAGCAGGTAGCTGTAGAGGGAATAGGTGCGGCCACCGAGATCGAGCGAGACGAGCTTGAGGGTCAACTCCGGGCTGCCGGTCAACCGACCGGCCTTTTTGGACTTGAAGACTTCCGCATGGACGGTTGCGCCTCGGGGAATGGCGAGGATGTCGCCAACGAGCACATCTTCATAGACGGTGCAGAGGATGGGTGTGCCGATTTTGGCGCGCTTGTTGTCGATTGAATCGTTGGTCATGACCCGGATCATTGTGTCTTCAAGGATGGTGACCGGTATTGGGCGGGATTGGTTCGCTGAGGCGGTCTGCTGTGCCGGAAATGGAGGGGCCTGCTGAGCGTCTGTGGCGAATGCGATAAACACGACCAGCGCGGTTGCGGCCATGAACCGGAAGGTAGATTTCTTGCACATCGATCCAATCAATGTAATTGAACTCCTTGGTCGAACGGCAATTTCGCTTTGTTGCTGCTTAGACTCCGGCAGGGCGGGAATTGGCGCGAACCATGTTTACGTGGTCAATTTTCGCAGGAAAATGCGCGAAAACTTCCGGTTTTGCGTGATTTGGTTCTACGTAACTTCTTTCGTTTCATAGGCTCGAAAAATGGGGCGGGGCTAAGCTGTTTGTTGTCAATGAAAGTGTGGAGGGGGGTGGGGGGTAGGCAATTTCGTTCGCCGTTTGTTCGCTGCCCGGTCCCGCACACTCTCCTATAAAAGAGTGTGCACCCGGAGGGTGTAATTGTCGGCAGACCTCGGCAAGAAATGCGGATTTAATCCAACGCGTAAATGGCGAGGCCGCTGAGCAGCTTGGGGAAGAAGTCAGTGGACTTTTGGGGCATGACGTCGCCGGCGAAGGCTACTTCGCGGAGCTGCTCCATGGAGACGGGGTTAGTGAGGAAGATGACATCGGCTTCTCCGCGGCGGACCTGATCGACAGCTTCGGAGGCGTCGCGAAGGTAGCGGAGATTGGTTTGCTCACGGACCTTTTCGGCGTCGAGGCCGAGGAGGCGGTCGAGGATGATGGAGTGGAGGTGGGTGAGGTCGAGCTGGCGCTGACGTTCGGGCAGGCTGGCGAGAGCGGCGGCGACGGCTTCCGGTTTGGAGCGCAGCAGGAGCGGGCCGGCACTGGTGATGGCGATAAAGGCGGCGCCTTGCTGCTGACCGAGCAGCTTCATGTAGCCGGCGGCGTCGTCCTCGGCCAGCGCGTCGACGGTGAAGAACTCCATGGCGGCTAACTTGAAGGCGACGGGGTCAAATGATTCAAGGCTATGGACGACGCGGTGGGTGGGCAGAATGACGAGCCCGTCTGAATCCATATTGACGAAGGTCATCATGGCGGCGGCTTCAGGAAAAGGCGGGCGGGGCAACTGGGTGGCGGAGGACTCCGCGGGCGGCGAACCAGCCGGAGCGTGTTCCTTGGAGTAGTTGAGGGCGGTTTCGTAGCGATGGTGGCCGTCGGCGATGATGAGTTTCTTGTCGGCCATGGCGGTGGTGAGCAGGCGGATGGCAGCGGGGTCCCAGATGCGCCAGAGACGGTGGATGACGCCGTATTCGTCAGTGACCTCGGCTTCAGCGGAGCCGTTGCCGTCGTAGAGGATTTTCTCGACGCTGCCGGCGGGGTCAGAGTAGAGCATGAAGATCTGGCCGAAGTGGGCGTGGGTGGCCTTGAGCAGGTTGAGGCGGTCGCTCTTGGGCTTGGAGAGGGTTTGCTCGTGGCGGAAGACGACTTGTTCGGCGTAGTCGTGAAGTTTGCCGAGGGCGATAAAGCCGCGGCGCTCCTTAACGATTTCGGTTCCGGGGACCTTGAATTGCTGGGAATAGGCGAAGATGCAGGGGTCTTTTTCCTGGACGAGGATGCCTTGCTCGCGCCATGCCTTGAAGTCGCGGGCGGCGCGGGTATAGACACTTTCGCCGCGCTCGGCATCGAAAAGCTCGGGTAGGCCGAGGATGATGCGGACGAGGTTGTAGGGGCTGCGCTGGTAGTAAGCCTGCTGCATGGAGGGGGAGATTTTGTCGTAGGGCTGAGTGACGACGTCTTCAAGACGTACGGCCGAGGGATTGTAGCGCCATGCGCGGAATGGATATATGCGTGCCATACGGAAGGACTTTCTCCCCGTCAAACCAATTGGATTTGCGTGCTGGAATCGCTCTCGGAATTCGGCGGGAGGGCGGCGCGCTTAAGGTCGATTGTATCGCAGGCGCGGAGGAGACATCTCGCGCAGTGATTCCGGCATTTGCCGGGGCGATTGCGCCTCAGGTTTCAATGCTTGGCAGTGTGATTTGGGTTGCTTTTCGGACTATGACACCAGGGTAATTTGACGCATTACAGTTAGTGGCCTACGATCCAACCCGAAGGGAGTTATGCATGAGATCCCGTTGGGTTATCTGGATTCTTGCATTGTTCACAGTCCTTTTCGCGGCCAAGACGGAGGCGCAAGGGGTGATCGTCCACTCTCAACCTCTCCCCGCACGTCCCTCCCCGCAGCCCACGCCCGAGCAGATTGCCAAAATGCCGGTAGTGGCGCTGCCGATAGAGGAATTCAAGCTGCTCAGCGCCGGCACCGGATGGGCGTCGACCGGAGACCGGCTTTTCCTGACCAAAGATAACGGCGCGCATTGGAAGGACATCTCCCCGCCCAGTTCGAATCAGGACCACTATGCCGACGTGTTCTTTCTTGACGCCGCCACCGGCTGGGTTCTTTTTTCGCATCCGGTTCAAGATGGCGAACATTCGGAGTCGAACGCGTCGTTTAGCGATTGGAAGCTTTACCTCTCATTCACTGTCGATGGGGGATCGACCTGGACAGCAGCGAGTCTTCCGGAATGGCACGGCGAGCGCGGATTGTCCGACCAGGGAGTAATAGCCTTCGCCGACAAACTCCACGGGTGGCTAAGCTTGGGAGTCGATGGCAATACTGTGACGGCTGGTAGTGCTCTCCTGCTTACCTCGGATGGAGGCCGTTCGTGGCACGACACACCCGATGCCAAAGAAGGGCCAGAGGGAAGAATTAGAGGGATTTTAGCCCTTACGGAAAGAGATGTCTGGATTCTTGGCACCCCGGAAGGAGGCCCAGCGATGCTGTGGGCAACCCATGATGGAGGAAACAGTTACCAACAAATAGCCCTGCCCGCTCTCAAAGAGATCGCCCCCGCCGAGTATCCGACCTACAGTCTGCCTACTTTCACAGACGGCCTCCACGGCTACGAGGCCGTGAGTTACTCAGGCGGGCATGGCGAGAAATCGACCGCTGTGCTTTATGCCACTCTTGATGGTGGGCGCACCTGGAAACCGGATAGAACGCTCTCCAATTTAGCTGAGCAGGAGACAGTTGGCTCCACGGTTTTCTGCTCGACCTGGATACTTCCCTTTGCATCCCAAGGTTCCCAACCAACGCTAGTAAAAGTTCATCCGAATGATAAAACGGAAGCCCCGACCCATAAAAGCAGCGGCGACTTCAACAATTGCGAAATCGAGTTTGTCACGGCGGGAGAGGGATGGATGAACTGCCCAGGCAGTCTCTCCGCCACAATCGATGGCGGGAACTCCTGGACGACGGTTGCACCGCGCGTTCGCAGAGGCGTTCTCACCTCCGACGCGGTCACTCCATTGGAAACCCTGCGCATCCAGACCCACACGACAAATCTTCCCGGCACGGACAGGGCCGCGATCCCCTAGGCGTTTCAGTGTGATTTGGGTTATTTTTCGGACTACGACACCAGGGTAATTTGACGCATTACAGTTAGTGACCTACGGTCAAGCCCGAAGGGAGTTATGCATGAGATTCCGTTGGGTTTTCTGGATTCTTGCATTGTTCACAGTCCTTTTCGCGGCCAGGACGGAGGCGCAAGGGGTAATCGTCCACTCTCAACCTCTCCCCGCACGCCCCTCCCCGCAGCCCACGCCCGAGCAGATTGCCAAAATGCCGGTAGTGGCGTTGCCGGTGAGGGATTTCAAGCTGCTCAGCTCCGCAACCGGATGGGTGTCGACGGGCAATCAACTGCTCTTGACAACCGATAACGGCGCGCACTGGAAAGACATCTCCCCGCCCGTTCCCGACCTGCCCGATGCTCGTGAGAACAAATTCTCCGGCGTCTTTTTTCTCAACGCGAACACCGGCTGGCTTCTCTATGCGACCGACACGAATGACACCAACGCTGAGGGTCGACCTTACGGTTACAACATTCACCTCGCTTCGACGACCGATGGCGGGGCTAGTTGGACTACTATGTCCCAACTTCCCAGATTGAATCCTTGGGCAGACTTAACAGGCGGCGGCGACGTCGCATTTTCCGATCAGCTCCATGGCTGGGTGGACCTGGGCGTGATGCGCGGCGGCGTACTGTTCGCCACATCCGATGGCGGGCACACCTGGAGACGCTCGGGAGGTGGTGGCTTGTCGATGGTCGCTGCGAGTGACAGAGACCTCTGGTTCAGCGGCGGGATGGATGACAAACTGTTTGTGAGTCACGATGGCGCTGAGACCGTGACCGAAGTGGATATCCCTTTTCCGGAGGGCGTGAGCGAGGATGACTACTACCCAACCTATAGCTTGCCGCAATTCACCGATCGCTTCCATGGCTCTGAGAAAGTGCTCTATTCGGCAGGAGCCGAAAAGTCTACTGTAGTCCTCTTTGCGACCAGCGATGGCGGGCAGACCTGGAAGCCGGATCGCAGCCTAACTGACCTGCCTGAAATCACGGCGGGCTCGATGATCGGATCGACGGTTGTGGGATCGGAGTGGATCATCCCTCTGGCATCGAAACAACAGCCGGATGGAATCCTGAGACTTCATTCCGGGGAACGAGTTCCCCTGGGAAGTCAAAGGGGTGGCGGCGATATCCTCGCCTGTTCCGCGAGTTTCTCGACGCCGGAGGTCGGCTGGACCAACTGCTCCGGAAGCCTCTCCTCGACTGTCGACGGTGGAGCTCATTGGACGGTAATTACGCCGCGTGCGCGGGGGGCATCCTCACTACCGATCCGCTGACTCCCGGGGTACCGGGCATGCCTGTTCGGATGAAAGTCATTCCGCCGCCCCACTCGCGCACGGCCGCAGTACCGTCTGCACATTCATCGTTGTCCGCGGCAGACAGCGGATTTCAAGGCGGAATCAGCCAGGGCCTGGGCTTCGACAGCTTCAATGTCCTATCGGTGGAGGATATGAAGTCCTGGTGGGACCATAGCCCATACTATGACGCCGGGTTTTACTTGCCCTACTCTCCTAATCGCCACAACGATCCAAGCCTAGCCAACGCGAAGGGGAAGCCTGTCAATGTCGAGAAAGGGAAGGCGTGGCTGTCGGGCGTTACCGCGCAAGGCTGGGGGGTCTGGCCAATCTGGTTCGGGCTCCAGGCCCCGTGCGTCCAAGACCCGAGCCATCTTATGCCAAGCCACTTTAGCACCGATGAAAAAACAGCGGCAGATGACGGCTCGAAACAGGCCGACCTTGCGCATGACATTATGACCGATCTGGGGCTGGAGGGCACAGTTCTATACATCGATATCGAGCCGTACGCTAGCTCTGCGCAATGCAGTAAGGCCGTTACAGCATATGTCGGCGGCTTTGTGGCAGAGATGCACAAGTTGACCCCGGGCGGCTCGCTCGGTGTATATGCGAGTGTATGGGCTACTCCAAGCGATATTTACAACGCCAGTCCGAGGCCGGACGACATTTGGGTGGCAAACAACTCTGGAAACCGAGTTACCGACTGGAACCTCGGCATGGGATGGTTGGACAAACCGCCAATAAACGCGAAGTTGACCGACATCCTCTGGCCGAAACATCAGAGAATGCATCGGTATCATCTTAGCATTCCCCCCGCGGCGCCGTTCATGGAAACCTGGGGCGGTGCAGGCCCGTACGGCATCG
>JBEKZG010000549.1:0-2621 GCA_049510095.1 Occallatibacter sp. | reverse complement strand
GTGTCTGTCAAGGTTGGTGAGCAGCATCGGAACAAGCCGGAACGTGCGCCTGTTCCGAGCATGAGTTTGTGGACGGGTCAGGATTTAGTTAGTGCGTGCACAGTCATGATTCAAGAAGCGGGATTTGATTGAGTTATTGCTGGGATGTGCCGCGGGGCTCAATAACAAAGAATTAGTGCGCGTGGCCATGGTGGGCGTGGCTGTCCGCGGCTGCGCCGACCATCTCTTCCATGGGCACCACGCAGCCGTGGGTTTCAGGGCAGCCGACGTGCTCGAATTGGATGGTGCTGTGGGCGATGTCGTAGTGCACTTTAAGAATGTGGTTCAGTTTGACGAGAATGCAGGCGCTCTCCGAGGGGGGAATGTCGGCGATGGTGACGTGGCAGGCGAGAGCGCGCGAGTTGGAGCCGAGGCTCCATACGTGGAGGTCGTGAACGTCCACGACACCTTCCACGGCTTCCATGCTGGAGCGGATGGTTGGGAGTGAGACGCCGCGCGGCGTGCCCTCGAGGAGGATGTTGAGGGTTTCACGGACGATGCCAAAGCTGGACCAGAGAATGAGGGCGGCGATGAAAAGCGAGAGGACGGGGTCGATCCAGTACTGGCCGGTAAAGAGGATGGCTGCGCCGCCGGCGATGACAGCCGCGGTGGAAAGCGTGTCGCCGGCCATGTGGAGGAAAGCGGAGCGCATGTTGACGTCGCGGGCTACGCCCCAGAGGAGCGCGGCGATGACGCCGTTCATCAGGACGCCGGCGGCGGCAACATACATCATGAGTCTGGGCTGGACGGCGACGGGCGCGGAGAGGCGGTGGATGGCTTCGAAGGCGATCCAGATGGAGATGACAATGAGCGTGGCGGCGTTGATGAAAGCGGCGAGAACGCCGGCGCGCTGATAGCCGAAGGTCTTTGAGTCGCTTGCTGGACGGGACTGGAAGTAGACGGCTGCGAAGCTGAGCAGGAGGGCGAGGAAGTCGGAGGCATTGTGGCCGGCCTCAGAGAGCAGCGCGAGAGAGTGGGCGCGCAGCCCGGCGACGAAGGTGACGACGACGTAGGCGAGTGTGGCAACCAACGAAAAGCGAAGGACGGATTGTGTTCTGCTTGCGCCGTTAGGGGAAGGCGCGGCGTGAACATGCATGAGAGTAGTATACCGGGGGTGGGTATAGATGAACAAGTGAGGTTGGCCGGTGAACATTTTTGCGATCCCACCCATCGCAAAAGACGCGATGAAGGGGCACGGGAGATTCCTTGTCGGTGGAGATGGCGGGAAGGTGATTAGCCGCGGCCGGGGCGGAGGTGGCTTATGTCGACGGGTTCGGGGTCGTCATAGACGTGTGGGACGGGTAGGCCCATACGCAGGCCGGACCAGTCTTCGGAGATGACGATGCTGTTTTGGGGATTGCCTGGCTGGTAGCGGGCGGAGCAGGGAAAACCAACGCGAATCTGGGAGACATCGATGACATTGAGGAGGGACGTGATGTCCTGAGCGCACTCGTAGTCGACGCCGCCGAAGTGATAGTTGTACTGGAGCAAGGTGAGGGTGTGAGGAGCGGGGTTGGGGTTGGATTTGGATGGGCGGGGGGCGGGGGCTTCGATTTCGCGGATGTCGAGCAACATGCCGTCGACGAGGCGCCCGGACTGCGAGAGGAAAAGACGGCGGGCGTGCTCCAGTTCTTCCGGCGTGGGGCGATTGCGAAGGGCAAGCCAGACGCCGACCGCGCCCGCTCCGAGAACGAGGGCCAACCCGGCGGAAATTTCCCAAGCACGTGCGGACAGGAGGGTCATTGATGGGAGGACTCCGAGCTGGATGCGGCCTGCGTGCGGGGCGTCCCACATATAGGATACCGCAGATGAAGTGGGGCTGATGGCGAGCCAGGGCAATCGCATTTGAAAGAGCTTACGTTGGGATTTGGAGGAAAGGACTTTTTGTGAGGCAGTGACAAGGCCGCAAGAGAGATCACAGGCGTCTCGAAATGTGGCAGGGGCTAAAGCCCGACTCTTTTACTTGAGCGTTTTGCGGCCCGACTGGAGTCGTGCCCTGTTACACGGCTCCCTTCCGTTGCATCTTTGCGGCAATCTGAGACCTCGTTTGCCATGAAAGGTCCAATGCGATTGCCCTGGACAGCGGGAGGAGGCCGCTGCGGCAGGGTTTCCGCTGCGATATACTCGTGACTGCATCTTTCGCGGAATTGCATTCGCGGATGTTGCGATTTCCGGAGGGTTTGGCTTGATTTCACGGGCAGGTTCCGCGGCTGCGCAGGGCGAACGAAATGGCAAACGGATACGGTCGACGACCGTGATCTGCGTGCGGCGCAACGGCGATGTGGTGATGGCGGCGGATGGGCAGGTAACGCTGGGCGACCATGTGCTGAAGCACTCGGCGAAGAAGATTCGGCGGCTTTACCAGGACAAAATACTGGCGGGGTTTGCGGGATCGACGGCTGACGCATTCAGCTTGTTTGCGCGGTTCGAGAGCAAGCTGGAGCAGTATGCGGGGAACCTGAACCGGGCGGCGGTGGAACTGGCCAAGGACTGGCGCACGGACAAGATGCTGCGCAACCTGGAGGCGCTGCTGCTGGTGGCCGACAAGGGGCAAACGTTTTTGATTTCGGGTTCGGGGGATG
>JBEKZG010000548.1:0-2633 GCA_049510095.1 Occallatibacter sp. | reverse complement strand
CTGGGCCTTCGTCAAGTGCCTTCAGGAGTTCACAGAGATTAATGTGGACCTCACGAACCCTCGCTTTGTTGTGTCGGGGAACCGGCTCACTGGAGGCGGCATCTCCTCAGGCCTGGACGAAGCCCTCAAACTCATCCTGCTGCTCTTCGATCAAGCAACCGCGATCGATGTGCAGCAAACCACGCAGTACTTTCCTTGCCCGCCGGTCAATGGAAGTATTCCTCCCGCACCCGCCTGCAAGATCGATTGGCAACCGAAGTAGCAGGCTGGTACTGGAAGCGAACGACATAAACCAGTTACACCCCCTAATCTGGAGAAAAACGATGGCGACTTACATACGCAAGAACGCATGGAACAACAATGGTACCTTCGACAACCCCGACCTTCTCTGGTACGCCAAAGCAGTCGGCGTAATGCAACAAAGAGCGTTAGACGACTCCTCCAGTTGGTGGTTTTTTGCCGCCATCCACGGCGAGGTTGTAACGCCCCGCAGCCTGAAAAATCCAAATGCATTTCCCTGGAAAAATATCCCCGCGCCACCTGCCGTACCCACGACTCCACTACCGCCGGTGAGCACATCGGACCTTTTCTGGAATCAGTGTCAGCATCAGAGCTGGTATTTCCCGCCCTGGCATCGTGGCTACCTCATCGCATTGGAAGCGCAGGTGCGCGCCATCATCGTTCAACAGGGCGGCCCCGCGACATGGGCCTTGCCTTACTGGGATTACTTCGGGACGGGGAATCAACCTAATATTCCGCCAGCCTTTACCCAGAAGACCTTGCCGGGCGGCAGCCCGAATCCGCTATTTGTTCTAGCCCGCTATGGAATTGACGGGAACGGAAATGTTTTTATCCCCTCTCCGGAGGGAAGAAAACTGCATCAAGGGGATCCGAATTTGCAACCGGATGACCTTGTCACGCTCGACTGCCTGGGCAATGATTTGTACACGGGAAGTGACGCGAAGACTAAGCTTCCGGGGTTCGGTGGCCCAAAGACAGGATTCTGGCATGGAAGAGGGGCCTCCGGAAACCTGGAAGACGATCCCCATAACCTGGCGCATGTCTATATCGGTGAAGGTTCGGCAAATGGCCAGATTCCCGGCTTAATGAGCGTTCCGAGCCTCGCCGCGCTCGATCCGATCTTCTACCTGCATCACGCCAATATCGATCGGTTGTGGGCAGGCTGGAATACGAAGAATTCCAACCCGGCGGATGCAGCCTGGTTAAATGGACCGACTGGGGCCGGGCAGCGAAAGTTCGTCATGCCCATGCCGGATGGGAGCGTCTGGCACTACACTCCCGACGATATGAAGAGCCTCGCCCAGCAGGATTACACTTATGAACAATTGCCGGTTCTTCCAGCGGCAGTGGACGTCCTTGCCCAACGGCTCGCCGGTCTAGGAGCATTGAAGGCGGAGGCGGCGATTCAGAAGGGAGATGCCGTGGCCGATGACAGAAATATTGAGTTGGTCGGCGCCAGTGAAACAAGCCTGCCAATTAAAGGATTGGGAGCGAGTACTTCAGTCAAGCTCGATTCAACTGTACGCCGCAAGGTTTCCGCAAGTCTCAAAGCGGCGGCTGAGACGGGCACACCAGATCGCGTGTATCTCGAGTTGGAAAACGTCAGCGGAACGCTCGATTCTTCAGCTCTTAGTGTTTACATCAACCTGCCTGCGGGCGCGAAGCCCCAGGATCATCCGGAGCTCCGGGCTGGGAACGTTTCATTGTTCGGAATCAACAATGCGAGTTTCAGAGATGGGGAACATGGAGGCAGCGGTCTGAATTTCATCCTTGACATCACGAAAATCGTCGACACCCTGCACCTGAACGATGCGCTGAATGTCGATTCACTGCGAGTGACGATCGTTCCCCGCAGGTCGATTCCAGACGAAGCGGAAATCACTGTGGGAAGAATCAGCATTCAGCGCGAGGGAGTGTAAGCAACCCTCACCATGACCGGCGACGCAAGGGAAATGAGGCGTGTTCGCAACCCCGTGCTGATCGTCAGCACGATTACCTGGCTTTTGCTTTTGGCCGAGCCAGCGAGCACGCCCATCTTTGCGCATTGCACGGCCGACGTCGACGGAACAATGCCCGTTAACGCATCGCTGGGGATGCTCCTCACGATGAGCTCTCCGCTGTCTCTCGCCGCGGGCTGGGCCCTGATGCTAGTTGCCATGATGTCGATCGCCTTGATCGCACCCATCCATCATGTTCGCATGCAGAGTTTCACCAATCGCCGCTTGCGCTCCATAGGGCTTTTTCTGGCTGGATATGCCGTCCTCTGGATGGCGCTTGGCGGCGTAACTCTGACGATAGAGCTGGTTGTCAGGGTCTTGACGCATCGATCCTACCTGCCTGCGGCCGCGGCGCTGCTCATCGCGCTGGTCTGGCAGTGCTCACCGATCAAACAGCGGTGTCTCAACCGCTGCCACGCTCATACCGCGCTGGCCGCTTTTGGCTTTACCGCGGATATGGACGCTTTTCGTTTCGGTTTCACACAGGGCATGTGGTGCGCCGGTTC
This sequence comes from Occallatibacter sp., assembly GCA_049510095.1. GTDB lineage: Bacteria > Acidobacteriota > Terriglobia > Terriglobales > Acidobacteriaceae > Telmatobacter. The sequence goes on along the minus strand of JBEKZG010000548.1, from coordinate 109 downwards.
GTGCTGGGCACTTATGCTCTTTCCGATGCTGCTGCCTCAGGGACACGTCACCGCAATGGCGGTCGTTACTCTTCTGATTTTCAGCGAACGGCTCGAACGGCCGAAGCCA
>JBEKZG010000547.1:0-2635 GCA_049510095.1 Occallatibacter sp. | reverse complement strand
GGTGGATTTGAGTGGGAGCTTGTCTGAGGAACCTCCTACCATGATGGTGTAGTCGCCGGGGATCAGGGTCCACGCGTCTTTGGATTCATCGAAGATGGACAGGTATTTGGGGTCGATTTCCAATTCGACTTTCTTGTTTTCACCGGGCTTGAGATTGACCTTGCTCCAGCCGATGAGGCGCTTGGGAGGTTCTTCCGCGCTGGCGGGGAGGGACGCGTAGACCTCGGCGATTTCAGCGCCTTCGCGCGCGCCGGAGTTTGTGAGCGTGAAGGCGACCTTTACTTTATCGCCGGGGACCTTGTCGCCGGGAGTCACCGTCAAACCCGCATAGCGAAACGTGGTGTACGAAAGGCCGTAGCCGAAGGGAAAGAGGACTGGCTTCTTCTCGGTGTCGTACCACTTGTAGCCAACCTTGAGGCCTTCGTCGTAGGTGACCTGGAAGGGCGGCAGGCCCTTTGCCCATTTCTCGGGCGATGACGGCCCGGAGAAGTGCTGCGACTCAGGCGGCGGCATGGTGACTTTGGGGTGGGGCAGGTCGGCCTCGGATTTGGGAAAGGTGTTGGGCAGCTTGCCGCTGGGATTAACGGAGCCGAAGAGGACGTTGCCAAGGGCGTTTGCGCCGTCGGAACCGGCGTACCAGGCCTCAAGGATACCTGCCGGGGCGTTGACCCAGGGCATGGTGACGGGGCTGCCGGTTTCAAGCACGACAATGGTATGCGGATTGGCGGCGGCGACAGCGGCGATGAGATCGTCCTGGTTGTGCGGGAGCGAGAGGCTGGGCAGGTCCATGCCTTCGCTTTCCCACTGGTAGGCGAAGACGATGGCCACGTCGGCGGTCTTGGCGAGGGCTGCAGCTTTTGCAGGGTCCGCACCGGAGTCGTAGTTGACGGTGGCGTGTGGGGCGCGGGCCTGGATGGCTTTGAGCGGCGAGGTGGGGAACCAGATTTCCTCCTGCCAATGAGTGGCTCCCTGACCGGGAGCGGCGATGGCATTGCCTCCCGGAGGATCGACCTGGGCGGAGCCGCCGCCGGAGATCATGCCCACATCGGAGTGAGAGCCGATGACGGCGATGGTGTGGATTTTCGCGGGGACCAGCGGAAGGACCGCGTCGGCATTCTTGAGCAGAACGATGCCTCCTTCTTCGATTTTGCGCGCGACTTCAAGGCCGACGAAGGGATCGATGACGCCGCGCTCGCGTGGATAATCGATGACGCCGGCGGCAAACATCGAGCGGAGGATGCGATGGACGTGCTCATCGAGCTCAGCGGTGGAGATGGTTCCCGATTTGACGGCAGCCTTGAAACGATCGCCATAAAAGAAGCTGCCGGGTTCTTCATTGTCGAGGCCGGCTGCGGAGGCTTTTACGTCGCTGTGTGTTCCGCCCCAGTCGGAAAGAACGAAGCCGGGGAAGTGCCAGTCTTTCTTGAGGACATCGGTGAGGAGGTACTTATTCTCGCAGGCGAAGTCGCCGTTGACGCGATTGTAGGAACACATGACCGCGGCGGGATGGCCCTGAGCCACGCCAATTTCAAAGGCGAGCAAATCGGATTCACGGGCGGCGCGTTTGCCGATGGTGATGTTGACGGAGTTGCGCCCGCTTTCCTGGTCGTTGAAGGCGTAGTGCTTGATGTCGCCGATAACGTGCTGCGACTGGGTTCCTTCGATAAGGCGGGCGACGAGGGTTCCGGCGAGGATGGGATCTTCGCCGAGGTACTCGAAAGTGCGGCCGTTGCGGGGCTCGCGTGTAATATTGACGCCGCCCCCGAGAGTCATGTTGAAGCCCTGAGCCCGCAGTTCTGATCCGATGAGTTTTCCATATTCATAAGCCGCATCGGTGTCCCAACTGGCGGCAGCTGCAACGTTCGCCGGCAGAGCCGTGGAATAGCGGCCATTGGCGCCGCTGGAGCGGACTCCGTAAGCAGCATCGCTCATATCGATGCCGGGAATCCCGAGGCGGGGGACGCCGACCGCGTAACCGACGCCACGGTTCGAGGGAGCATTCTCAGGAGTCAGGGGATCGTCGGTGGGCATGCCTACGCCATGCAGCAGGGCGACTTTTTCATCGACGGTCATTTTCTTGATAACGAGATCGGCGCGCTCGTCGGGCGAGAGAGAGGCATTCATCCAGGGCCCGGTGGGCATGGGCGGCGGCTGATGGCGCTGGGAAAAGCATCCGACCGGCAACGGGAAAAGTAGCAGGAATGCAGGCACAAAAATCTGAATTCCACCGCGAAGTGAAAGAGGATTCATTAAGCTCCCTTGATAAAGCGTTTTTCTCGAGCAAGATAATCCTATCAACAAACCCGGCAGAGATGGCTAGCAGGGTCAGCTGCGCGCTGCGGGGTTCACCTAACCGCACGGCCGGAAACGCGGTTTCTTAAAAGTGCGGGAGATTGACGCTCAGGATTATTTACTCAAATTGGAGCAGGACAACTTCAGGGCGCGTGCCGACACGCATGGGCGGACCCCAGGTTCCGGCTCCAAAGGAAGTGTAGACCTGAAGGGCGCCGAAGGTGTGCAATCCGTAAATGAATTTGCCGAAGACGCGGCGCGTGAACCATGTGTAAGGGAAAAGCTGGCCGCCGTGGGTGTGGCCTGAGAGCTGAAGGGCGATGCCGGCCTGTTCCGCGATGGG
>JBEKZG010000546.1:0-2645 GCA_049510095.1 Occallatibacter sp. | reverse complement strand
TCGGAATCAGATTCGGCCACTGATTATTCATTCCCGGGCTCTCCCTCAATGCTTGCGGGGCGCACAAATCGCAGGCATGCACGAACGATAAATGAAAATCCGCCGGGGGAGGCTAGCCTCCCCCGGCGAGAAAACTGACAACTGACAACTGATCGCTGACAACTGTGCCTTACCGCGCCCCCACCAGCTCGTGCTCTTCCGCCTTCTTCTCGCCGCCCACGCTGATCTTGATCTGCTTGGGTTGCGCTTCGGCCTTCTTGGTCAGTTCCAGCTTCAGCACCCCCGCGTTGTAACTCGCGCCGATGTGCTCCGTGTCCACCGTTGAAGGCAGCGTAAACGCGCGATAGAAGCTGCCATAGCGCCGCTCAATGCGATGGAAGTTCTCTTCCTTCTCTTCCTTCTCGAACTTGCGCTCGCCCTTCACCGTCAGCGTGTTGTTCTCCACCCGAACATCCAGGTCCTTCTCTTCGATCCCCGGAACTTCCAGCTTCAAAACCACCTTCTTAGGGTCTTCATAGATGTCCACAGCCGGCACAAAGCTGGCGGTGGTCAATGGGCTGTCGCTTTCGTTCATCTCGCGGAACAGCGAGTTCACGCGGTTCTGCAATGCCGCAACTTCACGAAACGGATCCCAACGAGTGATTGCCATAATTCATTTCCTCCACATCGGATTGGTTCGAATGATGGGGCCGGAACCACCCAGTCCCAGCCCTTCAATCAATCTGATGCCACTATAGCACGAATGATTCATAAAATATGCGCGTAATATACTCATATTTTAAATAGCCCTACATGTTAAGTATTTTCAATGGCTTACTGGCATTAGCACATGGCCATCAGCGAGATTAGGCGTCCCTTCACAGGCATCCTCGGTCTTTCGGAGCGTCACGGATGACTATAAAGAATTGAGGCCGCCGGATTGTGGCGGCCTCAATTCTTGCTCCCCCCGCATCCCTTACGATGCCTGCGCCAACTCCACCTGCGGCGGCACGCGCACCGAGCCCTTACGCGGCCCGCGCTTGCGCGCGCTCATCACCTTGATTCTCTCCAGCAGTTCCTGGGTGCTCACGTTCTTCTTGGCCATCTGCGCGTCCGCCCCGTGCATCTCCGTCCCCATCTTCTGCATATCGCCCAGCAGCATCATCGGCACATGGGGAGCCATCTGTTTCAACCGGTCCACCAGCAGGCATCCACTCATCTGTGGCATGGCAAAATCCGCCAATACCAGATCTACCTGGTTCTCGGCGAAAACGCCGATCGCCTCCTGCCCGGTCGAGGCCGATACCACCCGGTACCCGTTGGTTGCCAGCATGAACTTCAGCACGGAAAGCTCCAGTTCGTTTTCGTTGACGCAGAGAATCACTTTCTTTGGCCGCATGATGTAGGGAAAAACTCCTTGTTTCAGATTTTTGGATGCCCTTTTGGACACACGTGCTCCTCGCCCGCTGCAATGGCATTTGAGGAATGTCGCGGATTAACCAAGGCTACCGGAATCGAGCCAATACGTTCCCTGTTGGCCGTGTGGCGCGGATCGCATTTCGCGGCGAGAGCACCGCTTGGAAGCGGATTCACGCTGCGTGCGTCCGGCATTTGGCTGAACGGGAGTCTTGCCTTCGCTTGCGGTAATTTTGTGTCAGTTACTCAGGGGCATACCGGCGATTCTGCCGGTTAAGTTGCTCCAATGCTTGCCAAGAGTACGAGGGTTAGACGACTCTGTGAAGAGAGAAGAACCGGCGAAGATTTCGCCCGAAATCTCACTGAAACAAATGAAAATTGGCTACAATTAACACAAACCGGCACTTGCAATGATGAAAGCCTGTTGAAAGCGTGTGCATCACGGCAGGAAAAGACGGCCTTTTGCTACAAGAACGGTGCTGCCCGCCACGCGGATTCCCGTTACCCTCGCCGGCTCTCCGCTTCCTGTTTCGTTTTCGAGCTGCGCCGATACATACAAGTCCCCCGGCCGGTCAACCTCTACGCCCTGACGCAGATGAATCCGCTCCCCCGAGGCTGCGGCTCCGCGCTGCACCAGGTAAGCGATGGCGCACCCTGCCGCCGATCCCGTCGCCGGATCCTCCCCGCCATTGAACTGCATGCGCGCCAGCCACGTGGGCTCCTTTTCTCCGGTGGGCGCCAGCACATAAAACCACCGCGCGCCGCGCTCCCGCAGCCATCCCGAGGCCTCTCGCTGGATTACCTGGAGCCGCGCCAACGCCTCCGGTGACTTAAGCACCACAATGGCGAATGCCGTTCCCGTCGAGACGATCTGCGGCGGCAGCCCTGGATCCAGATCTTCGAGCGACAGCCCCGTCAGCCACGCCGTGTCATCCGGATCGAGTTCCATGCCAAATTCCGCATCCTGCTGCGTCATCTCGCCAAATACTGTCTCCGCGCCTCCAGGGCCCTGTTTCTGGCGGAAACGCACCGGTACCGGGCCAACATTCAGCGCCAGCATCACCGTATCGTTCACCACGGTTTCCGGAGCCTCGGTCTTGATCACACACGCCGACCCCAGCGATGGATGGCCTGCAAACGGCAATTCCTCTTCCGTGGTGAAAATGCGCACCCTCACCCCGTCCGTTTGTTCCACCTCCAGCGGCCGGCGCTCCACAAATGCGGTCTCCGACAAGTTGAACTCGCTCGCG
>JBEKZG010000545.1:2661-4400 GCA_049510095.1 Occallatibacter sp. | reverse complement strand
CATTGCGCCGAATAACCAACTCACGGCTTTCGAGCGCCTTGAAATTTACAACCGGCAATACTGGTACCGTGTGTTGGGCGCACTGGCTGAGGATTTTCCAGCCCTGCGCGCCGTGGTGGGAGCCAGTGCCTTTGAGGCGCTGTCCGTGGCTTATCTCACTTCGCATCCCAGTCGTTCATTTACCCTGCGCAACCTTGGATCGAAGCTTGGTGAATGGCTCGCCGCCAATCCGCAATGGGCCGGCCGCCGTCACCGGTTGGCCGTGGACGTGGTTCATATCGAGTGGGCTTTTGTTGAATCATTTGACAACGCGGAACGCACCCCGCTCACCCTCGATCAGATTGCGACGCTCGAAGCAGGATCACGGCTGGCATTGCAGCCGCACCTGCGGCTCATTGCGTTGGATTATCCTGCCGACGATCTGGTGCTTGCCCTCCACGACCGCGAAAAGCGGCAAACCAGCGAGGCGGGCGTGAAGCATGAAGAGGTTGACAACGCTCCCGCTAGGCTTCCGAAGCTAAGACGGCGAGCTACCTGGCTGGCTTCTCATCGAGTAGATCTATCGGTCTATTACAGGCGCATTGAACGTGAAGAGTTCCTGACGCTCGCCGCCATCCGCGAGGGACTTCCCCTGAGCGAAGCCATTGAAACCGGCTTCGTTGACTCGCGCATACCTGACCGAAAACGGCCGCAGCGTGTTAGGGAGTGGTTTGCAAACTGGGGCGAACTTGGATGGATCTGCGCGCCCGATCTTGAATCCCTCATAGAAAGTTAGAACGGAGAACCTATGCAATCGCTCCTTAAGCTCCTCGGCGATACCTATGCGCGGGCCTCAAAGGCACTGAACTGGCTGCAAGGCCCGCTGTTACTGGCGATTCGGCTCTACTGGGGCTGGCAGTTTGCAGAGGACGGCTGGGGAAAACTGACTCATCTCGAAAAAGTCAGCCAGTATTTCGCCACTCTGAACCTTCCCATGCCGGCACAAACCGCGCTTGCTGTTGCACTCATCGAGTTCGCCGGCGGCATTCTGCTCGCGGTGGGTATCGGTACGCGTCTGGTTTCGCTGGTCCTTTTCGTCAACATGACGGTGGCTTTCTGGACGGCGGAAAAGGACGCCTTTCTCGGTGTCCTCTCCAGTCCCGATAAGTTCCAGGCCGCCGACGCCTATAACTACTGGTTCGCCGCCCTGCTTGTACTCGTCCTCGGCCCCGGTTGGATCGCACTGGACACTCTCGTCGCGCGATGGTTCAACCTTTCCAAAAACAGAAACTGATCTCGCCCTTTATCATGGTCTCACTCGATCTTTCAGACTGAGTGGGTAGGATATGCGCATCGTTTATGTGCTCACGTCGCTTGGAATGGGCGGAGCTGAACGACAGGCTTTGGCTTTGGCTGACCGCATGAAAGAGCGCGGCCATGAAATTTTGTTTTTGGTGCTGCGCCCTCGCCTCCAGGCGCAATGGCCCACCGCGCACCAAGTGGTCCATCTCAACATGCGCAAATCGCCCATCAGCTTCCTGGCGGGCATCGCTCAGGCACGCCGGCTCCTGCGCGACCTTCGGCCTGACCTGGTGCATAGCCACAGCTTTCATGCCAACATTGTGGCCCGCCTGCTCAGACTCTTGATTCCGTCCATTGCGGTGATATCCACTGTTCACAACGTCTATGAAGGCGGCTGGCCGCGGATGATGGCTTACCGTGTGACCGATAGTCTGAGCCGCCACACCACCGCCGTCAGC
>JBEKZG010000545.1:0-2655 GCA_049510095.1 Occallatibacter sp. | reverse complement strand
GCCGTCAGCCAGGCGGCCGCGGACCGTTTTGTACGCCTGAAAGCAATGCCCAGGAACAAGTGCATTGTCTTGTTGAATGGGATCGATACCGCCGAGTTTGCCTCAGATGATGGGCGCCGTGCGAGCACGCGCGCTGAAATGGAAGTGAGGGCCGAATTCATCTGGCTGGCGGTGGGTCGCATTGTGCCGGCAAAGGATTATCCGAACCTGATTGAGGCATTCAAACAGGTGCGCGCCATCATCTCCAATGCGCAACTCTGGATCGCCGGAGAGCCAAGTAGCGCGAGGTTCGGGCGCGCGGGTCGACTTGCCGCCGACGTCAAGAGGTGTGCACCAGGCGGTGTCCGGTGGCTCGGACTGCGCCGCGACCTGCCCGCCCTGCTGGATGCTGCCGACGCGTTCGTACTGTCTTCCGCGTGGGAAGGCATGCCCCTTGCCGTGGGCGAAGCCATGGCGATGGAAAAGCCCGTGGTCGCCACCGACGTAGGCGGCGTTCGCGAGCTCATTTGGGCATGCGGTTCCATGGTCCCGCCAAAGGACCCAGGCGCGCTGGCTACAGCCATGCTCGAAATGATGCATACGTCCCAGGAGGACCGCGCCACCCTGGGCCGTGCCGCACGTGCACGTATCCAGCACTACTTCAACCTGGATGACAAAGCCGATGAGTGGGAGTCGTTGTATCGGTCCACGCTGGCTAATCCGCGCTGACCGGAACCAACCGGCTCTTTCTGTCCCATCGTGATACCCTTATCAGCGGTCTGAGCCGGATGCCGCAGCGGGCCGCGGAAGTGGTCCGGCTGAATCTGCCGGGCCGAATCTGAAAGCCCGATTGAAGGAGTGGAATGCAACAGGTAACTGCAGTCATTTGTCTTGCCCTGGCGGGAATGGCAGTGAATATGGGAATGAAAGCGGCGCAGGCACAGGCAAAACCCGTGCAGAATACGATTCTGGCCTTGGATCACGGCTGGCAATTCCGCCAAGTCACTTCAGGAACTCAAGACGAGAGCGGCTGGATGCCGGCTACGGTCCCTGGCGACGTTCACCTGGACCTGCTGGCCAACAACAGGATTCCCGATCCATTCTTCCGCGATAACGAACCAAAATTGCAATGGATAGAGAATGAAAGCTGGGAGTACCGGCTGAATTTCGACGCCACTTCGGCGCTGCTTGCCCGGTCCAGCGTGGACCTGGTTTTCGACGGGCTCGACGCGGCTGCCGACGTGTATGTGAACGGCGAAAGGGTGCTGGCCGCGAACAACATGTTTCGCATCTGGCGCGTCCCCGTGAAGGGCCATTTGCGCGTGGGACGGAATGTGTTGCGCGTGGTCTTTCCCTCGCCCATCAAGGCTGCGGAAGCAGTGGCCGCTCAGGATCCATGGCAGCCGAATACCAAGACCGCCGCCAAGACGTACATACGCAAAGCAGCTTATGAGTATGGCTGGGACTGGGGTCCCAAGTTCGTCACCAGCGGCATCTGGCGCCCTGCGCGCCTTGAGGCGTGGGACAAGGTACGGATCGCCGACTTTGCTATTCGCCAGCGCGACGTGAGCAAGGAAGTGGCCCACCTGGATGCTGAAGTGGAAGTCGAAGCAGTAAGTGCGGGCACTGCCAGACTCGGTGTGCAATACACCGAAAACGGCAAGCCGATCACAGTGATTGAGACGGTGAGCGTCCATGCGGGGCGTAACGTGATCGACCTGCCGATTCAGATTCGCCAGCCGAAGCTCTGGTATCCGGCGGGCTATGGCGACCAGCCCCTTTACGAATTCACGGCGCAAGCGGGTACGGTCAGCACATCGACGCCTGGAGGCATGCTCCTTGCCGATACGAAGAAGACCAAGGTTGGATTGCGTTCCATTGTTCTTCATCGCGAGTTGGATAAGTGGGGCCGCTCGTTTGAATTGGTGGTCAACGGTATTCCCGTGTTCGCGAAGGGCGCCGATGTGATTCCCTTCGACAGCTTTCCCAATCGCGTAACGACAGCGGATTATCGCCGCATTCTGCAGAGCGCTCGCGACGCCAACATGAACATGATTCGCCACTGGGGCGGCGGCTACTACGAAACCGATGAGTTCTACCAAATTGCCGACGAACTGGGCATTATGGTCTGGCAGGATTTCATGTTCGGCAACGACTGGCAGCCCGGCACCTATGACTTCAAGTTGAACATAGAAGCCGAGGCCGAGGATCAGGTGCGCAGGCTCCGGAATCATCCCAGCATCGTGGTCTGGTGCGGCAACAACGAAACAGAAAGCGCTATGAACTGGCCTCCCCGCCCTGGCCTGCCGCCCGATGTGCGGTACCAGATGTGGCAGGACTATCTCACTGAATTTAGCGGAATACTGCCGCGAGTCATAGCGCGCCTTGCCTCGGAGACACCGTATTGGCCAAGCTCCCCGAGCTCCGATTATGAAGCTCTCAGCGACCATTACCAAAGCGGCGATGCGCACATCTGGGATGTGTGGCACGGACGGGTGCCGTTCTCAACTTACGAAACGCATCACGCGCGCTTTGTTACGGAATATGGATTCCAATCGTTTCCGGAGATGCGCACCATCGAAGCATTCACCGAGCCTCAGGATCGCACTGGTATCTTTACTCCCGTGATGCTGGGCCACCAGAAGAACAATGAAGGCAACGACATCATCCACAACT
>JBEKZG010000544.1:0-3978 GCA_049510095.1 Occallatibacter sp. | reverse complement strand
CGCAACCAAGGCGTCCACCTCAGCCCGGCTCCGACGCCTCCGCACCACTCCCGCTTCGCTCATAACTCCAGTGCAACACCAAATTCAGCGACGGAATAGCATGCGTTGCTCATACGGATACGCTCAAGAGATCTCCTTTGACAATAATATCTGGCAGATATATCTTCTAGCTATATGAAGCAGAGTCAAACCGATTACGTCCTACTCGGCATACTTGCCATCCATCCCCACCAGTCCGGCTACGAGATCCGCAGAACCATTCAGCAGACCGTCGGCTTCTTCTGGGGTGAGAGCTTTGGCCAAATTTATCCCGCCCTCAAGCGCCTCACCGCTGAAGGCCTCATTACCCCTTCCAGTTCCGGCACTTCATCCCGGCCCGGCCGTCAAGAATACTCAATAACTCCCGCCGGTCAAACATGCCTTCAGGTATGGCTCGCCATGCCATACCGCGAAGACCCGCCCCGCGATGAGTTCCTGCTTAAGCTCTTCTTCGCCCATGACGCAGCCCCCGGCGTCGCCATCTCCCACCTCCGCCATTTCCAGGAAAGACACCGCCAAATCCTCGCCACGCTCGAACAACTGGAGCCCATGGCGCGCGCCTACAGCTCCCAAAACCCCGGATTCCCTTACTGGATGCTCACACTCAACTTCGGCAAATCGCAGCTCCGTGCCGCAATCGACTGGAGCGACTCAGCCTTGGCCTTGCTTTCTTCCATTGAAGCACCCGCCCCCCCCAACCCGCCCACGGCATCCCCGCCGCCAAAAACGCCTGAATGTCTCTGAGAGGTCCCCAACCAGCGCGTACAAACCATGCACGTACGCAAAGGAGAACAGCAAAATGTCCACCGCCGCCCACTCCGCTCACGCGATTCAGGAGATCAGGCCCAGCCGCCGATCGCAAATCGTAGCCTGGATCGCCGCCGCCATTTTCACACTCGGTTTCTTCGTCCCGCTCATCGGCATGTGGACCGGCCCCATCCTGGGAGCCTGGTTCGTAGGCACGCAAAAGCCCCTCCGCGGCTTTCTCTGGATGCTAACCTTCAGCTTCATTCCCACCCTAATCTTCGGCTGGCGCAACTTCCCGCTGACTGGGCCTCGGCAAGCGTTCGTATATCTGGGCTGGACGCTGGCCGTCGCCGTGCTCGGCGTTCTCCCCTTCACCTTTCACCGCCTCGCCAGCCCGCGTCTCCCTGGATTCCTGTCCACGCTCCCCTTGCCGCTGGCCGCAGTAGCCATTCACTTGCTCGCCTCTGAACTCAACATCGGCTATGCATCAATGCTGGGCATACCTGCATTCCTCATCCTCTGGTTTGCGGCCACACTCGTCTGGTTCTGGAATCGTGAATCCCATGCCACCACCCTCCTCTTTGCCGCGGGCTTCCTTCTCGCGGCGGGAGTCGAACTCACGCGATCCTTCAGCGTTGCCCTCTTGCACTCGTCCCCCCTTTTCAACTCGATGTCCGCCACGATCTTCGGTGCCACATGCCTTGCCGCAGCCCTGCTCCTGAGCCTCTGGGCAATCTTCCACCCGATAAAACAGCGGAGCTGGGCCAGCCGCCCACAGACCGTTGCCCTTCTGCGGAGCCCCTTTTCTGGAAGCCCGCTCCATGTGGTCGCTGAAAAGCGCAAGGAATCCCTGGTCGGCAGTTCCGGCGAACTCTTCCCCATTCGCGACGGCATTCCAGCCTTCCTCAAGCCGGAAGATCTAACCGGAGACAACGGCAAGTACAACCACCTCTATGAAACCATCGGTGGATTCTACGACGATACACAGCGCCTCTTCGGCGCATTCCGAGGCTTGGACCTGGCTTCGTATTTCCAGAACTATATGAGTTTGCTCGATGTCAAACCAGGCGATTCCGTGCTGGAAACCTCCGTCGGCACGGGGCTGAACTTCAAGTTTCTGCCTCATGGGACAAAACTCTCCGGCCTCGATCTCTCCCCGGAGATGCTCGCCAACTGCCAGAAAAATCTGCACCGCTGGCAGATGGACGCCGGCCTCTATCTCGGAAACGCCGAATCCCTGCCCTTTGCCGACTCGAGCTTCGACGCGGTCTTCACCTGCGGCGGCTTCAACTTCTTCTCCGACCGCGCCAAAGCCGTCCGCGAAATGATCCGTGTAGCCAAGCCGGGTGGCCATCTCATGATCGAGGACGAAACCGAAGAGTATGTGAAGAGCACCTACGAGAAGCTTCCCATTACCAGCAGTTTTTACTCGAATCGCGACCAAACTGTGAAGGTGCCCATCGACCTGGTGCCGCCCGAGATGGAAGAAATCCGCGTCGACATGCTGAAGGACGGCAAGTTTTACGCCATCACCTTCCGCAAGCCCAAAGCCGCCTAGTACTACAGTTGTAGATCGAGGATTACGGAGGGAGAAGGGGGTTTTAACCCCCTGAGAGAGGTCGAATTCACGTGGCCTTTAGGCCCGGGCCTTTGCTCGTTCTCCCTCAATTGAGCGAAATACAACTGTAGTACTAAACCTCACGCTCTCCAGGCCGGTTCGAGGCCCTCACGCACCCGCGCGCTCTCTGCGCACGGGTGCGTTTCCCGCAACCCCGCGTTTCTCGGAGGGGCCGAAGGATGATAGCCCAGGATGGACGCATTGTTCGCGGCAGCGGACGATGCGGGAATCCTGGGCTAGCTGCACCAATTGAACCCGGCGCCCCGGAGGGGCCGAAGGATGATAGCCCAGGATGGACGCATTGTTCGCGGCAGCGGACGATGCGGGAATCCTGGGCTAGCTGCACCAATTGAACCCGGCGCCCCGGAGGGGCAGCGCGAACGTCGCCCCGACTCTTTTCAGTCGTCCTCCGGCTTCGCCCACCCGCGGCAGACGAAACTGTAGCGCCGGCCTCCCGGCCGGCTGTAGCGCGGGCGTCCTCGCCCGCGCATGAGGACTCTGACGGCACCTTGTTTCTTTTTAGGGCACGACTCTAAAGGCTGCCCTGAGCGTAGTCGAAGGGCGCCGAAAAGGCCCCGAAAAATGACGGGGTTTTCACCCCTGCGGGATATCTTTCCGGTACACACCCCCGCGATTCGATTCGTCGGACACTGCCCTGGTGCCACCACAGCCAATCCGGCATAAGAGCTAAGGTAAGGAAGCATGATCCCCAGTCAGCCCGTAATTCGGAAGAACACGTTCTCTAGTTTCATCGGATTTCTCGCTAAGCGGGTTGGCATCAATTGACCGCGACAATGCTTGCTTAGCTTTCCTTTCGCCAATCTTTAGGAGCGATCCAAGGAATCCCTATCAACTCTTTTGCGGCGCGTTTGCCCCGGCACAGTTGCATTGTATTGAGGGGCCAGTTTAATCAAGCTAGCCGCAACGCATTTGGCCAACCCTGTCCCTTCGCGATCCGGCTCAAATGCATCCAAATCTCTCTTTCGACAATTTCCGCAGCCCGCCAATCGTACAAATTTGTAGACCGAGGATTCCAACTCGTCAGATGGCCACATCGGCGCAATCAGTATCCCCAGAGTGATCCTTACTGCACAGAAAATTGCTCTCCCTGTGATTGACAGTTGTCAAAGCAGCCGCTCTTGATCAAGAGTAGGCCAAATCAGTGAACCCAGTGAATGCCGCGACTACGCAAGGCTCAGGCCGCCTTACTGAAGCAAGCTATTCGAGGAGATCGACGCACTGGAGAGCTTCCTGCTGCAACTCGAAGAGCGAGAAGCCAGGCGAGCCAATCCGCAGCAAGCGGAATTTCAAAACGAAAAGGGAAGGGCAGAAATGAATCCAGTGGCTGAAGTGACTGATCTTGCAGAGTCAGCGATCTCTAGCGACCAAGGAGGTGCAAAATGGAAAACGACGCTACCCGAGCCGCTCCTGCTCCCGTGGGAACTCAAGCCATTTTCTTCGGCGCAGTCTGGAGTTAAGACTCTCGAAGACGGTCGCCGGTGTTTCTGGGTTCCTGCCCCAACCATGAGAGCGAGAAGCCAGGCGAGCCAATCCGCGGCAAGCGGAATTCCAAG
>JBEKZG010000543.1:0-2667 GCA_049510095.1 Occallatibacter sp. | reverse complement strand
CCGCGACTTCTATAAAAAAGTAGCCGCCGCCGACCAGCAGCAACTCGTCCTATCCGCCACCGCCGCATCCAAAGGCAACTGATGACCCAACTAATGATTCCGCGCCTCCGCCAACTTTCCATCCTCGCCGCCGTCATCTCATGCTGCGTAGCCACGCTCAGTCCAACATCCGCCGCAGCCAAAGAGAAACCCCAGCCCGCCCCCGATTGGGCCGTCGAAGCTTCCAAGGTCGCAACCCCAGCCTCCGCCAAAGATGCCGCCGCCGTCGTTCTCTTCGACGAGTACCTCATCACCATCGACGACCAGAACCACGCCGTCGAGCGCGAGCGCAGCGCCGTCCGCATCCTCAAGCCCCAGGGCCGCGGCTATACCCATTGCTCCATCGGCTACGACGTCGACGAGAAGCTCAACTACTTCCACTCCTGGACCTTCACGCCCGACGGCCGTCAGCTCCAGGCCATGGACACCGACTTCCTCGACCAGGGCGCGTATGAAGCGCCAGTCCTCCAGTTCACTGAGCGCATTCGCACCGTCAATCCCCCCGCCAGCGATCCCGGCGCCGTCGTCGCCTGCGAAACCGAGGAACGTCTACAGCCTTATATGTCAGAGGAGATGTGGATGGTCCAAAAATCAATCCCCGTCGTGGACGAGGCTTTCGAACTAGCCCTCCCCCCCGGCGACCATTTCGCAACCTCCTGGCACCGGACGCCCGACTTAAAGCCTGTTGAACTTGCGAACAACCACCTCCGCTGGGAGATCAAGGACCAGCCTGCTCTCGATCTTGAGAATATCCACGCCACTCCGGACTGGAGCGCCTTGGCCGCTCGAGCTTCCATCCAATGGGGCGAATCTGCCGTCAAAGGCACTGACAATCAGTGGCGTGCCATCGGCCTCTGGCAGGAGCAGTTGGAAGAGCACCGTACCGATCCCACCCCCGAAATCACTGCCAAGGCCCAGGAGCTCACCGCCGGCCTTCCCGACCTTTACGTCAAACTCAGCCGCATCACCGATTACGTCCAGAAGAACATTCGGTATTTTATCGTTATACGGGGTATTGGAGGCTGGCAGGCCCACTACGCGGGCGACATCTACCACAGCCGCTATGGCGACTGCAAAGACAAAACCACGTTGCTCATCTCCATGCTCCAGGCCATTGGCGTCCACGCTCACTATTTCGCAGTGGACTCACACCGCGGTTTCGTTGATCCATCGGCCCCGTCCCGCTTTGGCGATCACATGATCACGGCGATTGAGCTGCCAGACGGCGAAAACGACTCTCGTTTCATGGCACGCGTCAAGGGGCCGAATGGCAAGGCCCTGCTGATTTTCGATCCCACGGACGAAGAGGACCCTGTTGGCCTCATTCGCGCAGACTTACAGGGAGGCTGGGGATATCTTGCGGACGGAGCAGACAGCCAGATCCTCGAAATGCCGGTACTCCCTCCTGAATCCGCGGGCGTCAGCCGCAAAGGCTCTTTCACGCTCTCCACTGACGGCGGGTTGGCGGGCGACGTAACCGAGACTTACGCCGGAAATGACGGGAGCAATGAACGCTGGTTCATCAAAGAGAACGATTCGAAGGAACTCCGCGAAAAAATCGAACAGCGCCTCGGCGCCGAGCTTCCCGGCCTCGTCTTCAAAGGCTTTGAATTCCATCAGGCCCCCGACCTCGATAAGCCCCTCAACCTCGACCTGCACCTCAACGCCTCCAACTACGCCCGCACCGCCGGTTCGCTGCTCCTCATCCGTCCCCGCGTCCTCGGCACCCACGCCCGCGCCGTCCCCGACGTTATGGAAGGAAGGCCCCGCCAATATCCCATCGAAATCGGCCACCCCGGCCACTGGCGCGACAGCTTCGACATCGCCATCCCCACAGGCTACGTAGTCGACGAAACCCCCGACCCCGTCAATCTCGACACCGACTTCGCCAGCTACCACTCCGCCACCACCACCAAAGGCAATCTCCTCCATTACGAACGCGATTACGTAGTCCGCCAGGTAGAAATCCCCCCCGCGCAAGCCGCCGCCTTCCGTCACCTCGAAAGCGTAATAGTCTCCGACGAAAAAAGCGCCGCCGTCCTCAAAAAGCAGTAACGGATTCGCCGATGAAACTGCTAACCTCCACCAATGCGATAAGAGCCCGACCCAACATGTATGTTGGCTCCAAGAATCAGAAAGATCTCTGCGCGCTTGTCATCCTCCTGATCGTGGAGGCGATTAACCGCTCCAGCGACGAAGGCCTGTTGCTGGAAGCCCTGGGACGACCACCCCAACAACCAGCGCCTGTCGCGGGGGTCCCGGAGTTTGGCTTAGAGAATGGGAGTTGTTATACTGTTGGAAGTTGTTGCACAGCACTGCCAGTGGAATTGCCCGCCTTCTTCCGGCGTCGTCCGGAATCCACGCGTCAGAGATGCAACCCGAAATTGCACTGAGGCCAGATAGCTCAGTGGTAGAGCGCGGCCCTGAAAAGGCCGGCGTCGGCGGTTCAATCCCGTCTCTGGCCACCACATTCTAAAGGGCTTAGCGGTGACCAATAATCATCCGAGATGGGTATCCGCTTGACTCACCAAGACCCAAGGGGTTGTGTTTTGTGGGTCGATTTTTCGGTTTCCGGGTGAACGATTTCGTGTCGGGTCACCGGATCAATAGCGACGGCTTGTTGCGCGA
>JBEKZG010000542.1:0-2691 GCA_049510095.1 Occallatibacter sp. | reverse complement strand
TTCGTTTGTCCGCAATACGCCACAGAGTCGTTCTTCCCCACACCTCGTGTTTCTCAAAGGCGAGTTGAGTGAGTTGCCCCGTGCGGGAAGAGCGATTCGGGCGTCACATGCAGAATCAATGCCAATGCGCTCAGCACCGCGACATAATAAAGACAGGTACCCCAGTCTTCCTGCATAGGCTTGTCTTTGGTGAACAGCCGCCAGACCACACCTGCGCCCACGAGAAAGAAAATCCCTTCCCCCGTGTAAGCCCAAAGTGCCAGCGCTGCCGCCAACAGCGCCGCGCGCTCCACCATCCCCAGCGCATTCGCCGCCTTGCTTCCGTCCAGAATCCACACCGGAATCAGGTTCAGCACGTTGATCACCGCGCCTGTTCTCGCCAGTGCCGCCCATAGCAGGTCGCCGGTCTGCACGTAGATCAAGAAGCATCCCGCCGCCGCCATCCAACCGGCCAGCGGCCCAGCCAGGCTGATCTGCGCCCGCTGACGCAGTGTCACGCCCAGCGCATTCCACTTCACATACGCGCCCAGACCCGGCAAGAACACCGGCATCTCCGCCGGCAATCCCCGCCGCTTGATGTCGATGAAGTGGCCCATCTCATGAATCAGGATGCAAACCGCGAAGCCGACGCCAAATCGCCATCCCCAAATCGCCACATACAAAGCGATGAACGCGAAGAAGCTGAATAGGAATTTCAGCTTGAAAAGCGCCAGCAGCAGCCCTTTGGCCTTCAATAGCAGCAGCGCCAAAGGTCCAAGCGGACCAAGCTTCCGCGCCCATCCCGGATCGGGTTTGGGATTAGGATTGGGGTTTGGATTGGGACCGCCCCCGCCCGGTTTAGCCGCTGGATTCCCCAGCTTCCCTCTCACCCATTCCGCCTGCGTCGACTCCGGCGGCAACAGCACCAGCGCGCTGTTCCAAACCTCGCGCGCCTGCGCGAAATCACCCTTGGCTTCCAGGGCGGAAGCCTTCCCCGCCAGCTCATTCAGTTGGTCGCCATAAATCAGCGCATGGCAGCGCGGGCAGGCAAGCGCTCCCAGCGGCAAATCGCCCCGGCATTGCGGACAATTGCGCGGAACAGGATAGTTGAATCCGCCCAATTCGTATTCCTGTCCCGCCTTTACGCGATTGTTCCCTTGGTATAGTGCGGCCCCGTGACCGCGAGCCGCCGCGACTTGGTCATCCGCCACGCAACCCGAATCCCCACGCCTAGAATCACCAGCGAGATAAGTCCAAAGAACCCACTGGAGGGCTCCAGAAATGGCGAAAAAATCCCTTGCAGCAACAAATTCGGCAACTCGCTCATCCAGTCCACATTGCTGCTGGACGGAGCAAGGTAGGCGATGTGGATCGGAATCGAAGCCAGCGAGATGGCGGCGTACGTCAGCACGCACGCGGTAATCTGATACCGCGTTCCGCCCACGCCGTTTGAACCGGTCATCATCGCCTTGGCCACCATCCATCCCACCGCCAGCGCCACGTACCCGATATAGAAATGCGTGACGATGGTGAATCCCGCGTAAAAGACAAAACCGGCAAGCGCCGCGCCGGCGCCGTACAGAACGCCCTGCGCATACGCCGCGTGACCGTCCCCCGCTTGCCCCGCGCGCACCTTCGCGGCGCACTCGGGACAAACCGGCTGCCCGTTCAACCCAAAGTATTCATTCGTAATGGGCTTGGTGCAGATCGGGCACCTGAGCCCGCCGCTTTGTCCCGCAACCGATTGTGCATACTCCGCCTTCGCGAACTGCGGAGTCGCAATCGGAGCACTCGTGGGCTGACTCAGTTCGTCCAGGCCGGTGAGAGGTTTCCATTGTTCTGGCATGATGTTCGCCAGCTTAACATAAATCGCCTTTGCTGTAAGTGAAAAGCCGTGCGCCTCCGGTCGAGTAGGGTGAAGGCGCTGAACGGGCTTCGATGATGCCGTTGTTTCCATCACCCTCACTAAAATTCCGTACGGCGGGTTTTCCCCGGTACGGCTTCAAGGCGGACATTTCAGGGAGCTTCGGAGCTATTTTCGTTCCCTCCTTTCAGGAGGGACTGCGGAGACCCGGCAGTTGAGGCGAGAGAATGAACCGGCGCTGGCAACGCTAATCCTCGATGCGATTGCCCGGTTCCGCCTGATCTTCCGGCTGCCTGCTTCAAATCCGCCAAAACCTGCTCCGGTGTCCACTCGTTGCCCGGATAAAACCGCACCACCTTGCCGTCAGGCCCAATCAGCGTGGTGGAAAGCGTGTGCGTGATGCTGCCGTCCGCGGCGTCGGTCAGCCCTACGTCGAACCATCGCGTCATTTCCGGAAGGAGATTCTGATTCGGCACGCCAAAATCCCAGTGCGCGAAGGCGCTTTTCGCATCGCTGCCGATGTACTGCGCTCCGTAGGCGCGGAGCCGTTCCGGCGTGTCGTTCTCGGGGTCGAAGCTCACGCAAAGGAGGTGTGTCTTCACGACGAGCGCCGGACTGGCGGCCAATTGTCTCTCCACTGCGGCAAAATTTCGTGTCACACGCGGGCAAAAGTCGGGCCGTGGGCAGCGCGTATAGATGAACGTGACTAGCAGATCCTGGCCCTTGAACTGGCTCATACGGATGGCGCGCCCATCCTGGTTCGTCAGCCTGAAGTCGGGCACTGCATCGCCTGGTGTGGGCACGTGATAGGAGACCTGGGGCCGGTAATCGGGCTTGCCCTGCGCGAC
>JBEKZG010000541.1:0-2691 GCA_049510095.1 Occallatibacter sp. | reverse complement strand
CGCAGAAAGCGCAGAAGATTTATGCGGCGGTGATGAAGCTGGAGAACACGGATTTTACACGGGTGAAGTCGAAAGGGGAGCGGAAGACGGAGAAGATCAAGGACATTCATAACGCGCAGGATGTGTGGAGGGAGCAGGGCGGGTCCGCTGACGAAATTGCGCTGCTCTATGTGGCACTTTGCCGCGCAGCGGGACTCGATGTGGATCCGATGAGAGTGGCGGACCGGAGCCGCGCGATCTTCGATTACGGGGTACTGTCGGCGCGCCAATTCCGCGATTACATTGCAATTGCCCATCTGGACGGGAAGGAAATCTATATCGATCCAGGGGAGAAGGTATGCCCGTTCGGCCTGCTGCAGTGGAGGCATACGCTCACGTCGGGCTTGCGCCCCACGGCGAATACGGCAATGATCAGCCGGACGCCAAGCGGCACTGACAAGTCGTCGATATTGGACCGGGTGGCGGACCTGACAGTGGATGAGGCTGGCGGAATCAAGGGGACGATACGCGTAATTCTGGGCGGGCAGGATGCCTTACGCTGGCGCCAGTTTGTGATCCTCAGCGACGAGGGCGAAGTGAAGAAAGTGTTCGACGAGTGGCTGGCGCAGTCGCTTCCGGAAGGGGTTACGGGCCATTTGGACCATTTCCTGGGTATGGATGATTACGAAGTGAATCTGATTGGAGTTGTTCATGTGACGGGCAGTGCCGGGACGATTACGGGAAAGCGCATGTTTCTTCCCGGACTTTTCTTCCAGTCGAAAGCGAAGCACCCATTTGTTGCCCAGGAGAAGCGCACAATTTCAGTGGATGTTCAATATGCAAGGTCAGCGAGCGATGACGTGACCTATCGTCTGCCGGCGGCATACAAGGTGGAGAGCAGCCCGGAGGCGAGTCATATCGAGTGGGCGGATCACGCCAAGCTGGATATTGCGACGACGCTTGATGGGGACGGCGTGCATGTGTTGAGGAGCCTGGCCAACAATTACACCATTGTGGATCCCAAAGACTACGGAAAGCTGCACGAGTTTTATCAGAAGCTTGCGGTCGCGGATCAGCAACAGATCGTGCTTTCCAGCGCGTTCGCGGCGAATGGGAAGTGATGGGGTGCGGGATTAGGGAACTGGCCTTCCCAGGACCCAGAAGCGGGATCCTTCGACGAGATCAGGACAGGCTTTGGGGCACCTAAATTTTTCCGGCGAAGGGGATTTTGCTCGACTGATGGTTGGGGTGGGCAGGTACACTGGCGTGACACAGGAGGATCACCCATGCAAACGCGGATACAAGGCACGACTATGCCCGTGCTGGATGTGCAGCTGAACCCGAACGAGAGCGTGTTCTCAGAAAGCGGCGAACTGTCGTGGATGACAGCTTCGATCCAGATGACTACGCATACGCAGATGGGCGGGGGCGGCGGGTTGTTTGGCGTACTGAAGAGAGTGGCTGGCGGCGGGAGCATTTTCATGACCGAGTACCGGGCCTACCAGTATCCGGGCGAGGTGAGTTTTGCGACCAAGGTGCCGGGACATATTGTGCCGGTGCAGGTGGGGCCGGGACAGGAGTTCATGATCCACCGTCACGGTTTCCTGTGCGCAACGGATGGGGTGACGATCGGCGTGGGGTTCCAGCAATCGCTGGGCGCGGGGATATTTGGCGGTAGCGGATTCCTGTTGCAGAAAATGGCAGGGCAGGGGACGGCCTGGATCGAGCTGAGCGGCGAACTGATTTTGAAGGACCTGGCGCCGGGCGAGATGCTGCGGGTGCATCCGGGACATGTGGGCGCGTTCCAGTCATCGGTGGGGTTCCAGATCACGATGGTTCCGGGACTGAAGAATGCGATCTTCGGCGGCGATGGAATCTTTCTGGCGGTGCTGACGGGGCCGGGGCGGGTGTGGCTGCAGACGCTGCCGATTTCGCGGCTGGCGCACCAGATTGGCGAGTATCTGCCTCGGGGCGGCGAGTCACGTCAGGTGGGACCGGCGGCCGGCGGAGCGCTGCTGGGCGGAATTGTGGGATCGATTTTGGGCGGGGACCAGTAGAGCAGGGACTAGGGAATAGGGTGCCAGATGGTTGCCAAGATGGGCGAGAATCAGGCATGACTGAGAATTCAGCCGAGGTCCGCAATTTTCGCGGCGATATTGTATTTGCTTTTGGGTTGGCGCTGGCTTGCGCTTTGGCGTGGCTGGTGCGGGACGTGCTGCTGCTGTTGTATGTGAGCGCGCTGTTTGCGGTGGTTCTGACGCCGGTGGTTCGGTTTACGGCCGGTGTGAAGATTTGGCGTTGGCAGCCATTTAAGGGGATGGCGGTTCTGGTGCTGATGCTGGTTCTTGTGGCGGGGCTGGCGGCGTTCGGATTTCTGGCAATTCCGCCGGTGGCGCGAGACCTGCAGCAGTTCAGCAAGGAAGCGCCGACACGGCTGCCGCAGATTATGGCGAAGCTCAAGACGATTCCCTATGCCGACCGCGTGAACACCGACGAGATCATGGCGAAGGCTCAGGACCTTGCGAGCCAGGGGGCGACACAATTGCTGCTTTCGATTCGGGATTGGGCAGGGGGACTTTTCCGGATCGTTATGGGCGTCATCCTCACGCTGTATTTCATTGCGGAGGGCGAGGCGACTTATCGCTGGTTTCTGTCGTTCTTCCCGAATGAGAGACGGGATCGGCTTGATAAAGCCCTAAGGCGGGCGGAGAT
>JBEKZG010000540.1:0-2714 GCA_049510095.1 Occallatibacter sp. | reverse complement strand
ATAACCGAGATCATCAATTCCACGGCTGGGTTCTTCGTCACCCGCTTGCGATAAGCAAACAACACAGTGCTTTCGTCCGCTTCGGCGCTGAAGCCGGAATGGGTCCGGATCTGAAGATCGTCCCAGCCATGATAGGCAATCATCGCCAGTCTCCTGCCCGGGATCGAAGCAGTGAGCACCTTTCGTGCTCCCTGTTCAAACCTTTGCACCTCTGCTTTCTTCCCATCCATGTGCGGCAAACCGAAATTCCCGAGAGTCAACTCGTGTTCGAACGCGAGCCGGCAACGGTCAACCCGGATTACACCGCCGGGCACAGTGATTTCCGCAAGGTCAATGATGTAACCGACCCCATTGTTCGGCGGTTTGCGCATCAGCAGTTGCCTATATAGGACGCCATTCCGGACCCCATTGAACAGAATGCTCTGCGAAGTCGAATACTGAGCCTTCTGAGAAGCCGTGTTGTCGACGGCCCGTCCTGTCAGGTAGAAGTTGATGTCCACGCCACGCAGGTCGCGCGGATCGAGACTGCGAAAACTGTATTCCTGCGACGTTCCGCCGGCCGGATTGTGGTCTTCCCATGGAAAGTGCGTGTTGAAGACCAGTTTTGAATAGTTGTGGTCATCGTCGTAGACCTTGCCGGAAATGATCTCCGAAGTGCCGGTACTTCCGTGATTGACCAGGGCCAATCCAGGCTTTTCCAGCACCGTGCGCATGGAGTTCTTGCCAAGCGCACTCCACATGCCATCGTTTTCCTGGGCGGTCCAGAAGGGCGAATCTTCTGGCAGCGCTAAAGCTATAAACGGAAGGAACATGATGAAAGGGCTGGCAGGGCAACTGTAATTCTGAATTGCGAATTCGCGGTGGCCGTAAAAGCCGAGGCTGGGAATGTCGTTCTCATAAAAATCCGCGCGAGTCGTGAATTGGAGAATCGAACCGGAGCAGAGCCGTCTCGCCCAGCCAGGATCAATCGGCGGCTTGGATTTGAGCATAAACGACGCTGGGAACCCGCCGGAGATCCAGAGCCGGTAACAGATACTGCGGGCCCACATGTTGATGTAACCATTGCGCCCAAAAAACAACGGGTAGGCTTCGAACAAATCGTTGAAGCTCTTTTCCAGCACAGCGGCAATTTCGGGATAATGTTGATCGCCGAAAGCGCGGTTCCAGATTGTTCCGTAAACCACAAACAGGCTGATGGTGTAGTAGTTGTAGCTTTGCTCCAGGTACCATCCATTCCCCGCATGATAGGAGGCAACCCACAGAAGATGGCTCTTCAGCAGTTCGTCATCGATCTCATATCCGTTCTTCTTTAGGAACGAGAGTGCGCAAATGTTAAATAGCCGCCAGTTATTTTGGGTGGTGCGGCGATGTGCCCATTTGGAAATCGTGGCTGCCATCTCGTCGCGTTGTGTCTGACTCAGGTATGGCCATAACACATCCGGCATCAACAGCATCGTTTTCGTCCAGCCGCCGAATTCACACGTGAACTGATAGGTTGCATCAGGCAGCTCTTCCGGCGATGGCAGGCTATTGGCATGGCCGGGTGTCATAGCGTTATAGAAATGATGACAGTAGTAGTCGCGCAGCTTGAACCCATTGACGCTGATATCCGGATCGACGTGAATCAGTGGTGCGGCGAGATTGAAGGTCCGCTCGAGCGCCTCGAATTCGTACGAGCGCATGCGCCATGCTGGATCATTGGGTTGCGGATAGGACTTGCCAGGGACGAGCGGGAAGACGATGGGCGAGTCGAATGATTTCACGTGTTTGAATGCGCGCTGCAATACGTACTGGGCGCATTCAATGTAGTGCCGCCTCCCCATCCCGGTCAGCGGGCTGAGCGTGACATCGGGATCAATCACTTCAAATTTGTCGGAAACTACAGCTCGCTGGCCGCGGAGATCAAACATTTTCTGACGCTTTCCTCGAAACGTAACGGGACCTGTACGTCCTATAGAGTTGTACTCCAATTAAGTTTGACAGTCATTGAATATATTTCTGGAAGGCGTTCTTGGCATCTCCTTGGGATTCTATTTCCAGTAAGTATGGGGACAGAACGACAGGCCACAGTTTAGTATGAGATTGCAATAATATCCAAAGTAGTTCCTCCGCCAACGTCTCCGAGTGCCGATGTCTATCGCTTTTGCGCTAGAATCTCTGCGAGCCGATGTGAACCCACCGGCTACGACCGTGAACTTCCAGCAGGTGCTGCATTCTTGCCGGACGCGAGCTGCGCGATGATAGCGTCCGCATCGTAAACGCATCCTCCCCACACACCGCCGCTCGCCTGCACCAGCGCCGCCCACAGCCGCGTATCGTCGGGCAGGGCGGGATGCGGGGCGAGGTCTTCGCGCGGGCTTCGGGCCGCCAACCGGACCGCGCCCTCCTGCGAAGAGAATCGTTCTTCCCCTTCTCCGATAAGGTCGACCGTGCCGCGCAGCGCGTTCCGGTCAATGACGATCTCGATCCTGTCCCCGGCCCTCATGCGTCCGATTGGGCCGCCGGCCAGCGCCTCTGGCGAAATGTGGCCAATACAAGCGCCGGTCGACACCCCGCTGAAGCGCGCATCCGTGAGCACGGCAACCTGCTTGCAGTAGGCAAGGCTCTTGAGCGCCGCCGTGATCTGGTAGATCTCCTGCATCCCAGCTCCCGCCGGGCCGCCACAGATCAGTACCAGCACATCTCCGGGGCCGATCTCGCCGTGCTTGATCGCA
>JBEKZG010000054.1:0-11612 GCA_049510095.1 Occallatibacter sp. | reverse complement strand
CTACATGGCCAGGGGATGCGTTAGCGCCGGCTTGATGGACCGCGCCGTCGAACACCTGCGCAAAGCACTCATGCAGGGATTCACCACAGCCGGAAAGCTCGAAGCCGACAATGAATTTGCTGCTCTCCGCGATAACCCGGCCTTTCGCAGTCTGCTCGCTGCACAGCGCAACCCTTAGGGTGTACCGGCAGATACATCCAAAGCTTCAACCCCGGCGCCAATTGCTTCGGGTGCTTCCCGCTCTCGCGCCAGTTGCGCACTTCCCCAATACGGACCACTTGTCGCCTTTTTGCCTGTCCACTCGAAACTGGCCAGGTTTTTGCTTGCTCACCTCCACTCGTTTGGTGTTCTAATTTGAACGGACGATAAAAGGAGTGCATCCCCCTTCGATACGGTGCAAAATTAGGATGCACTGCATCGCATTCCTTCGGCAGGAGGGAATATGCGCAATCTCTGCAATTTTCGCATTTTCCGCATTTTCCGCATTTTCAAGGATCGCTGCCGGCTGTCGGCCTCTGCGCTCTTTGCAGTCCTTTTTGCTTCTTTACCCGGAGCCTTCGCTCAGGCTCCAGTCTCGGCCCCTCCCCAGAACACGCAACCTGGGCCCGTCCTGTCCCAGCCCGCCGTCGCGCCCTCTGCCGCGCCCGTCCCCGCATCGCCCGCTGTTCAGCCCACTCCCGAACAGCTGGGCGACTCGCTCTACGCGCAAAAGCACTACCAGGCTGCCATTGAGGCCTACAGGAAAGTTTCCGCACCTTCCGCCGAGGTCTGGAACAAGATGGGCATCGCCTATCAAATGATGTTCAACCTCGACGAAGCCTCTCGCTGCTATGAGCGATCCCTCAAGCTCAATCCAAAGAATGCGCGTGTCCTCAATAATCTGGCCTCGGTCTACGACGCACAGAAGGATCTTCCTAACGCGGAGCGCCTCTACCACAAGGCGCTGCGCATCGACCCGAAATCCCCGATGATTCTCCGCAACCTGGGCACTAATCTGATTGCCCAGCACAAGTACAAAAAGGGGCGGGAAGAATATCTGGCCGCGTTGGCCATCGATCCCAATGTCTTTGGCGAAAGCAACAGCCCCCGCGTTGACAATCCAGCCTCCGTGCAGGAGCGCGGCGCAATGAACTACTTCATGGCCCAAAGCTGTATCCGCGCCGGCCAAAACGACCGTGCCATCGAATACCTCCGCATGGCGCTGAACGAGGGCTACACGAACCCTAAAAAGCTTGAAGCCGACAGCCAGTTCGCGGTTCTCCGCGGCAGCCCTGCCTTCGAACAGCTTCTTGCTTCTCAAAGCGCCCCCAAGCAAGCCGGCAAAATCTGATCGACACAAGCGCTGCTTTCACCTTTCGCGGCGCAGCAGAAAGCAACCTCCAGCGGCATTCCCGTCCTTCAGTTAGGCGGGAGGGAGAGAGGCGATGTCGATGGTGGAGTGGGTCGCCGCGGTGCAAACCGGCGGTATCGAATCCGAAAGCAGCAATTCAGCCGGCGCAGGATATCTTGTGATTGCCCTGCTCGCGGTTGCGGTCTGGCTGGTTGCGATGATGCTCATCCAAACGAGCGGTCGACGATCATCGAGACGATAGAGTAAGGCGGATCAAGCGAAAACACCTCTCTGGTCAATTCTCAGGGAAAGCCGCCCCGCGGGAACAAGCCCTGCCGCGCAGAATCCTTCCGTCGTCTATCCTCCGCGTTCCAACGTCTATCTTCATGGGTGCATCTACCCGCCCGCAGAGGTTTCCCATGAAAGTCCGGCTCCTCACACCAATCGTCTTTGCCTTCGCCCTCACTGTTTCGGCACAGGATGCCCAAACCCCGGCACCTGCTCAGGCGCCAAGCCTATCCGGCGGTCAAGGACAGGGTGCGGGACAGGGCCACGGGCAAGGCCAAGCTCGCGGCCAGGGCCGTGGCGGCTGGGGCGGTGGTGGCGGCATGATGGGCGGCCGCGGCGTAATCGGCACCGTGACCGAGGTTGCCGCAGACCACTACACCATCAAAACCGATACTGGCCTCACTTACACTGTTCATTACAGCGCCAACACCCACATCCTCAAGCAGCAGCCCCCGCCGCCCGGCTCCGCACAGGGCAACGGCCAGGGCCGCGGCGCGGGACGAGGTGGCGAATGGGCCGGCGGTCAAGGGGGCGGTGCGGCCGAAGGCCGAGGCGGCAATCCCCCTCAGCCCATCAAGCCCACAGACATCAAGGTAGGCGACGCCATCACCGCCATGGGCGAGGTTGACGCCAACGCCAAATCCGTCGGCGCAGTCGCCATCGTCCAGCTCGATCCGGAACGCGCCAAACAGATGCGCGAGATGCAGGCCAACTACGGCAAGACCTGGATCATGGGCAAAGTCACCGCCATCGATGGCGTCAAGGTTACGCTCATGGGCGCGCTCGATGAAAAGGCCCACTCCTTCGTCGCCGACGAGAACACCACATTCCGCAAGCGCCGCGACCCCATCACCCTCGCCGACATTCAGGTTGGGGACACGGTGCGCGCCGAAGGCGCAATCAAAGAAGGACTCTTCCTCGCAACCTCAGTCAACGCCATGAGCCCGCCACAAGGAGGTCCGCCAACCGGCGCGCCAGGAGCCCCAGCAGCCCCACCTCAATAGCCGGCTGCTCCAATCCACCCAGCTTCACTTTTGTGCCCCATCCATTGCGCGCAATTTGCGCAATGGATGAGAATCGTAGATCGAGTCCGTAATCCCTAATCCCCAGTCCCTAAGTCCCTAGTCCCTAGTCCCTAGTCCCTAATCCCCAATCCCTATTCCCCAATCCCTATTCCCCAATCCCTATTCCCTATTCCCTAATCCCTGTTCCCTAATCCCTGTTCCCTAGCTCTCAAGATCTTCATCCTTAGTCTCCCGAATCATCAGCAGCCCCACAAACGTAAGCACTGCCGCCGCCGAGAGATAGTACCCCACATATTCCAGTCCAAATTTCGTAGCCAGCCAGGTTGCAATATAAGGCGCAAGACTCGCCCCCAGGATCCCCGAGAAATTGAACGCCAGTGAACTCCCCGAATACCGCACCGGCGTGGGAAACAGCTCGGAAACTACTGTCCCCAGCGGCCCGTAAGTCAGCCCCATCAGCGAAAGACCAAGCGTCAGCATTCCCAGCGCCCCGCCCTCGCCGGCTGAGAACATCGGCGCCAGAATCAGCCCGAACAGGAAGATGGCCACCGTAATCCAAAGCATCGCGCGCCGCCGCCCCTGCTCCGCCAGCATCGCCGATATCGGAATCATCACCGCAAAGAACAATGTGGCGAACAACTGCATCACCAGAAACTTCTCCCGGCCGATCCCCAGCGCGGTCGTCCCCCACGATAGCGCGAACACAATCATCAGGTAGAACAGCACAAACGTCACCAGGCAAACCAGGATTCCCGCCACCAGCGGCTTGAAATATTCCAGAAAGACTGTCAGCGTCGGCACCTTCACTTGTTCGCCGCGATCGATGGCCGCCTGGAACACCGGCGTCTCGGTTATCGTCAACCGCACCCATAATCCCAGAAACACCAGCACCGAACTCGCCAGGAACGGCAGCCGCCAGCCGAACCCGCGAAACTGCTCATCCGTCAGCAGTCGCGAAAGCCCCAGAAACACGCCGCTCGATAAAAAGAATCCAACCGGTGCGCCCAGTTGCGGAAACATCCCATACCACGCCCGCTTGTGCGCCGGGGCATTCTCAATCGCCAGCAGCACCGCCCCGCCCCATTCCCCGCCCAGCCCCAGCCCCTGCCCAAACCGGCAAATCGCCAGCAGAAGAGGCGCCGCGATTCCAATGGCATGGTAGCCCGGCAATAAACCAATCAGGACTGTAGAAATCCCCATCGTCCCCAGCGCCATCACCAGTGTCGTCTTGCGCCCAATCCGATCGCCAAAATGCCCAAACAGTGCCGACCCAATCGGCCGCGCCAGAAATGCAATCCCAAACGTAGCCAGCGAGGCCAACGTAGCTGTCGCCGGGTCGGCGGCGGGAAAGAACAGCTTGGGAAACACCAGTACCGCTGCGGTGGCATAGATATAAAAATCGAAGAACTCAATCGTCGTCCCCACCAGGCTTGCAAACAGAACCTGGCGCGGCGAATTCACGGGCACAACTCTCCCCGCACGCGCGTTGCTCATCCAATCTCCGGGTTTCAAGGTGTTGTAGTCATCAGGCCGCGCAAGCGGATGCACGCCCTGTCTTGGTTATATCGTCTCCGCCTCCGCCGCGGAAACCGGGGATCTCCATACGGCCCACCACCCTGAACCCGCGTCCAACTCAACAGATGAGTATTTTTGTCCCAGCTCCGGTTCCGCGCGTTCACCATCGCCTCATCCCCCAATGGCTAACGAAGCTGGGCCCGCTGGGACTCTTTGCCGTCGCCGTAGTCGATTCTTCCATCATTCCGCTTCCCATTCCCGGCAGCACCGATCTGCTCCTGCTCTGGCTCGTCTCGCACAATGGCAATCCCTGGCTCCTCGCCGCCTGCGCCCTCGCCGGCAGCATCCTCGGCGGATATACCAGTTGGCATCTGGGCGTGAAGGGCGGAGAAGCCGCCCTGAAACGCTGGGTTCCCGCGCGCATGCTAAACCGGACCGTCGGGTGGGTCGGCGGTCATCCCGTCCTGGCGGTATTTCTCCCCGCGGTGCTGCCTCCGCCCATTCCGCTGTCCCCGTTCATCGTTGCGTCCGGCGCTCTCGGCGTCTCACGCGGCCGCTTCCTGGGAGCCTACGCAGCGGCGCGCACCCTCCGCTACTCACTGGTCGCGTGGCTAGCCGTCTCCTACGGACGCCATGTTGTGCGGCTCTGGAACCAGGAATTGGAAAAATGGTCGGCTCCGTTGCTTTGGATTTTTTTCGGCTTGCTCGCCACCGGCCTCTGCTTCGGCGTCTGGCAATTCGTCCGCCAAAGAAGGCGGGAGACCGGGACGGAAACCGTCGGTGCGGATTAAAGCATAAATCTATCGCGTAGAGAGCGCTCTCTCGTCCAGCCTTGAAACCTCGCCCTCCGCCCGGGGTTGATTCCAGGGGTCCCCGGTGATCGGGGCCCCCATGGACGGGTCCTTGTCCATCGGGTAGTGATTCCATGAAACCCAACCCTCCACATCCGAATCTACTTAAATGCGAGGGGATCTTGTTCGATCTCTCAACGCTTCCCCGGCATAGAGCCACCAGGAATACCGTCAGCACACGGCAGAGAAAGCTTTAGGAGAGCCCTTTTGTCCGATTTGTCAGTTGCAGCGCCAACCTCCACAAGCGCCGCACCGCCCGAAAGGACGGTTAACAATCCGGCTCCCGTCTCTCAGGTCGCCTGGAAGCCCAGGGTAAATCCCTGGTTCATCGCCATGACCGTGGCCCTTGCGGCCTTCATGGAAGTCCTTGACACCTCCATCGCCAACGTCGCACTCCCTCACATTGCCGGCTCGCTCGGCGCCAGCACCGACGAAGGCACATGGGTCCTCACCAGCTATCTCGTTTCTAACGCTATCGTCCTTCCCCTTGGAGGATGGGCCTCCAGCGTTCTTGGCCGCCGCAACTTCTTCGTCCTCTGCATCACCATATTCACCGTCTCCAGCTTCCTCTGCGGCGCAGCTCTTTCGCTGCCCATGCTGCTTCTCTTCCGCATCCTTCAGGGAGCCGGCGGCGGCGGCCTGCAGCCCATGGCCCAGGCCATCATGGCTGACAGCTTCGAGCCTCAGAAGCGCGGCCAGGCCTTCGCTCTCTACGGTCTCGTCGCCGTTCTCGCACCCTCCATCGGCCCCACCCTCGGCGGCTGGATCACTGACAATTTCTCCTGGCGCTGGATCTTCTACATCAACATCCCCGTCGGCATCCTCGCCTTCTTTCTGGTCACGCGTCTCGTGGAAGATCCCCCATGGATCAAGCCTGATCGCTCCCGCCTCCGCAACATGGATTACCTCGGCCTCGGTTTCCTGACCATCGCCATGGGCGGCATGCAGATCATGCTCGACAAAGGCGAGGAGAACGACTGGTTCTCCTCCAACTTCATCTGCATCTCTGCCTTCTTCTTCGTTGCCGGCATGATCGCCCTCGTCTGGTGGGAGTGGCGTCAGAAAGACCCCCTCATCAACCTGAAGGTCTTTCGCTTCAAAAATTTCGCCATCTGCTGTTTCCTCATGATGCTGGTCGGCGGCGTGCTCAACGCCAACACTGTCCTCCAGCCGCAATTCATGCAGCAGCTTCTCGGCTGGACCGCCACAACCGCCGGCCTCGCGCTCACCGCCGGCGGATTCACCCTCGTCCTCGTCATG
Organism: Occallatibacter sp.; assembly: GCA_049510095.1. Lineage (GTDB taxonomy): Bacteria > Acidobacteriota > Terriglobia > Terriglobales > Acidobacteriaceae > Telmatobacter. Next base: position 5,343 of record JBEKZG010000054.1, on the reverse strand, counting down.
CCTCTTGCCGGCATTGCCACCAGCAAAATCTCCGCGCGCTACCTCACCGCCCTCGGATTCATCCTCTTCATCATCACCTTCCGCATCGCGGCCGAGGTCACCACTCTGACCATGACCTTTGAGCAGGCATCCTGGCTCCGCGTCGTCCAGATGATTCCGCTTCCCTTCTGCTTCATCTCCATCACCACCGCGGCCTACGTCGGCATGCCCAAAGAGGACTCAAACCAGGTCGCCGGCCTCATTAACTTCGCCCGCAACATCGGCGGCAGCATCCTCATCGCCGTCACCAATGCCCAGGTCACCAACCGGACCCTCTGGCATCAGCAGCATCTGCAGAACTCAATGGGCCCCGCTTCCATTGGTTATCAGCAGCAGCTCAACGGCCTCACTGGCTTCTTTGGCAACACTTTCGGTGCCCCCAACGGGGCGGGCCGCGCCCTCGCCAACATTTATAACCAGTTAAACCTACAGGCCGGCGTGCAAGGCTATCAGGACGTCTACATGGAGCTCTCTTACATGTCCATCTTCCTGGTACTTCTGGCCTTCCTGCTCAGCAAGAACAAGCCCGGTGCCGCGCCCGGCGGCGGTGGCATGCACTAAGGCGCGCCTCGCAAACATCGTCTCGCGATTCCGGAGGGAGCAGGGGCCTTCAGGCCCCTGAAAAATGAATGAAAGTTCATGGGCTTTGCATACCGCTGAAAAACTCATTCGGGCGGTAGGCCGGGGATTCATCCCCGGCATGAAGTCAATCGAATCAACGTGGGTTCTAGCCCGCTGAATGCGTTTCAAGCGTTTCGCCAGAAGCAAGGCCTTTCTTCGACAGGCTTTGTAACCAGGGCACGGCTTCAGCCGGGCCGATAGAGGCCACAGAATCAGCTGGGCTTTAGCCCCTGCTAGAGCTCGCTAGGCGATTTCGATCCCTGGCCGGCAGTTCTTCCGCAGTCTATTCAACCCCAGGCACTTCATCGGACAACGCACAGTCATTCAGGAAAAAGATTCGTCAGGCACTCTCTGACCTCCATGTGTTGCATCGGCGCAACGCTTGGGCCCGCCTATCCGCCTCACGCCCCTCCCGCTAAAGTGGTAGCCTCCCTCGAAAAGTGCTATAGCTCCGCAAGTTAAACCCGCCTACGCTTGCATCTGGGTAGCCGTGAGGCTGCCCGACCCGCCTCTAGAAAAAAAGGCCAATGGCAGCAATCACACGCCGTTTTGGGATCATCGAGTCGGTCTCCGCTGAGGCCCTCGCCCCGTCGTTCGCCGAGATCGTCTCCGCCCTGTCCTTCGCTCTCGATCTCACCGAAGGTGCGGTTCCGGGCCACGCTGTCCGCAGTTGCCTGCTCGGCATGCGTCTGGGAGCTGAGCTTGGTTTCTCAAAGCTCGCACTCGCCGATCTCTATCACGCGGCGCTCCTCAAAGATGTCGGTTGCAGCAGCAACGCCGCTCGCATGTGCCAGATCATGGGCGGCGGCGACGACCGGATCGTTAAGTCCGGCGTAAAGTTTGAAGACTGGACCCGCCCGCATCAGCCAACTTTCACCGCCCTGCGCCTTCTATGGAATAACGTCGCGCCCAACTCCAACCCGATTCGAAGAATAAGCCGTATTCTTCGAATCGCACTTTATCAGCACAGCAACAACCGCGAAATGGTCGAACTCCGCTGCGGTCGCGGCGCCAGCATCGTTCGCAAAATCGGATTGAACGAAGACACGGCGCTGGCTGTTCGCGCCCTCGATGAGCATTGGGACGGCAGTGGCTATCCCGACCGCTCAAAGGGAAATGCCATCCCTCTGCTCTCTCGCGTCATCGCCGTCGCGCAGCACCTTGACGTCTTCGCCATCGAATTCGGGCCCGCTACCGCCATGCAGATTCTGCGCGAGCGGAGCGGCACCTGGTTTGATCCCGACGTCGTCAAGGCCGCCGAATCGCTTAACCGGCATGACCGCCTTTGGATGCATTGCCTGCCCAATTCCGGCCGGACTTCCACGTTATCCGAACCCTCTGCCCGCTCCGCCGTCCTCGAGCTTGCGCCAAACCAGTCGGCTCGCCCAAGCCCCTCTGACATCGACTCCATTTGCGAAGCGTTCGCTGAAGTCGTCGACGCCAAATCGCACTTCACCTTCAGCCACTCCATTGGTGTAACTCAAATAGCCGCCACCCTGGGCACGGCCATGGGGCTCAATCATGAACGCCGTCAACTGCTCCATCGCGCCGCCCTTCTTCACGATCTCGGCAAGCTCCGCGTTCCCAACTCCATCCTCGACAAGCCCGGCGCACTCGATCCGGACGAGTGGGCCATCATGCGCGAGCATCCAGCCCTTACCAGCGCCATTCTCGGCCGCGTTAAACAGTTCCGCGAACTGGCCCATATAGCCGGCGCGCACCATGAAAAGCTTGATGGTTCCGGCTATCCCAATGGCCTGCGGGGCGAGGCTCTCCCCCTCGAGGCCCGCATTCTCACCGTCGCCGACATGTATGGAGCCATCACGGAAGACCGGCCCTACCGCAAAGGCTTCAGCCCCGATCAGGCCATGGAAATTCTCAGGCGCGAAGCGCCCGGCAAACTTGACCCCGACTGCGTGGAAGCGCTCTCTACCACATTCTCCGCTTCCCGGCCGGCGCCATACTTTGCCGGCTCCCCCGATGCCTCTGTAATCGGATAGCTCGGAGTGAACGGGAAGATCAATTCCGCTTCCGATGCCACCGGTTTGCCATTCAACGTCGCTCAACTACGCTCGACAACATCCCTTGATCGCCCAGAGGAAAACGTCAACGGCTCTCCGCATCGCGGAGGGCCGTCAACAATGGTCCAGCTATTGGTCTAGTTGATTGTCACCGTCAGCGCGTTTGATGCAGGCGCCCCTGGGTTCGTCGCCACCAGCGATCCGCTTCCCGCGCTCGCCAGGTCGCTCGCGGGAATCGCAACCGTCACATGCGACCCGTCCACAATCGTCGTCGTGCGATAGTTTCCGTTCCACGTCACCGCCACGCCGGGAAGCAAGTTGCTCCCCGTCAGGGTCAGCATCGTGTTCCCCGCACCATGCGTAATCGAACTCGCCGAACTCGACGTCAAGCTCGCCGCCGAATTAGTCCCAAGCAACTGCGGAGTGACGAACGGGCCCTGCAGTAATAGAATTTGTGTCACCGCTTGACTGTTGATCTGGGTATCGGCAACTGCCAACAGCGCCAGCCCGTCCTGTCCCCAGCGCAACATAGTCCAGCCTGTGAAGAAATTCCACGTCGAGGCCGGCATCACCAGCCACGTTTCAGGCAGATAGGTCGTTGTGTTGTAGCGAGCCAGAGCATACTCCCAGGTGCCGGCAGTGTTTTCCAGCATCAGGAAATCCCTCTGCGTCGAAGGATCCGCAACCACACCAACTGCCTCGGGAGAAATGCCCGATTGGTAATAATCCACAAGCGGCAGCGTGGCAATTTGCGAAGGAGGTGTGGTCGACGGGTTAATAATCCCTCCGGTTCCACCGTACACGATGCCGCCGGCAAGAACGAACGGTATGCCGCCTCCGCCAAGCCCATTCAGGTTCGTTTCGTCAATCGCCGTCAGTCCGCTGGCGTTCACGCCAAAGCGATAGAATTCCGATCCCGAATCCTCTGAGGCATAGAGTTCCGAGGCGCTTGCGAACGCCGGATTAGCCGCTCCATAGTCAGGGCTGAAGTTGGGCCGGAATGTGCCTGTTCCCCCGCTTATATCGAAGATACCCACGCTTCCGTTCTCTTCGGCGGCAATGGCCAGGGTCGTGTCCGTACCCGGCATCGCCGATAGCCAATTCGCCACCGTGCTGTTGGTCGATCCGTATTGTGTAATCGACAAAGGATACGTTGCCACCAGCGTTTGGTTCAGCACATTGAACTGCGCCAGGCTGTTCGCCCCGCTCAAGCCGATGTACAGGTAGTTGCCGTCCTCCGTTTCCGTCATCACGGTGGGCTGGCTTCCAACATTGATCGGCGTTCCCACGCTCCCAGTCACCGGATTGATGGCGACCACGGAATTGCCTGTCGGGCTTATGGAGTTGCCAGGCACAGTCGCATAGATCTGTTGCGTGTACGGTTCGAACAGAATTGCATTGGCTGGTACGTTCACAAGATCGTAAATAGTGAGCGGAACCACTGCCGATGTGCCGCCGCCAGGCGTGGGATTGGAGACCGTTACGGGCGCCCATCCGTAATTGGCCACCAGAGAAGAATCCACGCTGGCGGTCAGCTGAGTTGCGCTGACATAGCTGGTCGTCTCGGCGGTACCGCCGACATTCACTATCGAACCTGGGTTGAACCCGCTCCCGGTAACTGTAAGAGTGAAGGTTGCTGAGCCTGCTTGAACCAGCGCCGGGGAGATGGCGGAAACCAACGGAGCCGCGCCGTAAAGATTGCCGGTAACAGTAGTGTTCGACGTAGCTTGATCGTTGGATGAATTCGGGTCGTAGCTCACCGAAGACACAGACGCTATGCCTTCAATGGTACCGGAAGTGGTTGGCGTTGCGCTCACGGTTACCATGGCGCTTGCCCCATTGGTCAGGCTGCCCAAATCGCAGTTGAACGCATTGCCTGTGCCGCAGCTTCCCTGGCTGGCAATCACGCTATTGATAATCAGCGATGGATCGAGGGTCAACGACAGAGTCGGGCCTTGCGCTTGGTTCGGTCCATTATCCGCCACCGTGGCTGTATACGTGATGGCGGTACCGGTCGTGGCCGTGGCCGGCGCGCTGAGTGTCACCGCGAGGTCGGCCGGCGACGAGGAGAGATCCTTCACCACCGGCGATTCAAAAATAAAGATCTGCGATGAGGTGTTCAGCGCGATACCGTCCTGCCCCCAGCGGACGATCTTCTCAAATCCGTATGGATAGGTGCCGTTGTTCACTCCGTTGACATCGATGCCGCCGGCTTCATTGAACGTCGCTTCATTGAAGGCCAGTACTGCCGAGGTATTGTAGACACCCGATGCGTTGGCGATAAACGCCAATCCAAGCGTTGAATCGGACACAATTGGTCCGGTGGCCGGGTTGGTTGCTGTCGCGTAGAATGTGCCCTGCAAGGCACCGCTGCTTGCATTCAGTACCGTGCCGTTGGCCAGATAGAGCTGACCGTTGTCGTACTGGATGTTCGTGATGTCTGAAGAAGATGAGGAGGAATTAATGGTCTCCTCTGCCGTAATCCCGGTTGGCCCAACCGTGAACTCGCCTATACCCTGGTAGCTGCCTGCTACATAGAGGATTGATGCCGAAGAGCCGAAACTGAGTGGCCCGTAATAATAGGGGTTCAGGCTCGCTGAGGTCTCCGCTCGTGCTACGCCGGAGTCGTAGATCGTGACGGCATCGTTCGTTGAGGTGACCG
>JBEKZG010000539.1:0-2716 GCA_049510095.1 Occallatibacter sp. | reverse complement strand
CGCCAACTTCCCCACAAACTATCTCGGCCTCATCAACGAAGACGAGTCGGTCGAGTTCACCGATGGCGCACTGCGGCTCATCGGCCCTGGCGGCGCCATCATTGAGGACAGCATCACGGCCGGCCGTTTCACTGAAGTCGTTGGCGAAGCCGTCGAGAATTACAGCTACACCAAGTTTGCCTACTACAAGCCGCTCGGCTATCCCAATGGCAGTTACCGCGTGGGCCCGCTCGCCCGTCTCAACATCGCCAGCACCATGGGCACCGCGCTCGCAGACAAGGAACTCGCCGAATTCAAGCAGATCGCCATCGGGCCTGTGCAGAGTTCCTTCCACTACCATCACGCCCGCCTCATCGACATTCTGTATGGGATAGAGAAAATCGAGCAGATCCTCAGCGATCCACTCATCCTCGACAAGCATGTGCGCGCCAGCGCCGGAGTCAACCGCCTCGAAGGCGCAGGCCAGGCGGAAGCCCCACGCGGCACTCTCCATCATCACTACAAGGTCGACGAAAACGGCCTCATCACCTGGGCCAACCTAGTAATAGCCACCGGCCAGAACAACAACGCCATGAACCGTGGAGTCCTCCAGGCCGCCAAGGAGTATGTGAAGAACGGCAAATTCACTGAAGGAACCTTGAACCGTGTCGAGGCCGTAGTTCGCACCTTCGACCCATGCCTCAGTTGCTCCACCCACGCCTTCGGCCAGATGCCCCTGGTCCTGACCCTACTCAACGCCGACGGCGAACAAATCGACCAGCTGATTCGCTAATCGTCGGCTCACTCAAACTCTTAGAAACAAGGGTGTAAGCCCAGGTTTGCACCCTTTATCGTTGCGCTGTCCTCCTGAGCGACTGAAGCGTAGCGAAGGGAGTCGAAAAATCTGCGGTTGTTCCCATCTATAATTGGAGCCATCGAAGTTGGCGTGTGAAGGATGTTATGACTTTACTCGACGCGGACATGAATTCTCGCTCAAATGAGGTTGGCGAGGATACTTGGGATCTGTTCGCGGCAGTTGAAGACTCGTTTGGAGTCGATCTTGGCAACTACTACGACCTGGCAGGAATCTCTGTCGGCGACCTTGCGAACAAGATTTCCGCGCTGGCGAATTTCCCTGATGAGAAGGCATGCTTATCGGCCGTTGCGTGCTTCAGACTCCGACAGGCACTAACTGAGCAATTTCGTTTCCAGCGGTCAACTGTCCGCCCGACCACATCACTTTGCGAGCTTCTACCGTGGGTTTCCCGTCGAACTCGTTGGCGTTTGCTCGAAGAGAGCCTTGATTTGAAGCTGCCAGATTTAACGTGGCCCGGGTGGGTACTCTTGCTCGCTCTGCTACTGTCCGCATCTCTTTTGATCGCAATTTGGACGTATTTCGGCCTCCCAATGAATGTGCAAAGTCTCTTATGCGGCGTCCCTGCTTTGTTCATCTCGTTCCTTCTTGCGCTACGCGCGTTACTTCCCTTAGCTCGAGCCTTCCCTGCAGAATGTGAAACAGTCGGAGGATTAGCCAAAGCGCTGTTGGCAAGGAACTACTCGGCATTCGCAGCGAAGCGCGGCAGTTCCACTATTCGCGGGGTCACGCCTGCATTGCGGCAGCTCGTAGCTTTTCAATCGGGACTTAGGCTGGAAGATATTTCCAACAGCACGCGCATCCCAGCAGATCTTGACATTTATTAGCTTACGCGAGGCGTACTTGGTGCAAGCCCATCGGACCCGCGTCCTAATCCTCGCCTGCGGCAACACTCTTCGCAGCGACGACGGCGTCGGACCATGGCTCGCCGATTGGGCGCAGCAGCGCTTCTCAAATCAACCGGAAATCCGCGTAATCTCCCGCCAGCAATGGACCCCAGACCTGGCCGAGGACATCGCCAACGCGGAATCCGTCCTCTTCATCGATTGCTCCGTCGAATCCGCCCCCGGCTCCGTCAGCCTGACTCCCGTCACATCTGCCGCCAACACGCAAGGCCTTGCCACCCACCATCAGGGCGCCCCCCAACTCCTCGCCTTCGCGCTTGACCTTTACAGATTCGCGCCCCGCGCCGCATTGCTGCTGGCCATCGGCGCCGGCTCAACGGAACTTGGCGAAGCCTTCAGCCCAGCCGTGACCGCAGCCCTTCCCGAGACCTGCCGCATGATCGAAGTGACGGTTTTGCGCCTGATCGCAGAATGATTTTGGAGAATTGGAAGATTGCACGAAGTTTCGCGGTGCCCCATCCTTGCGACGCTCTTCGTCGCAAGGATGGGGCACTCGGCCGTTGTAAGATTCATTCGTGCCCTTTGAACCTAACACCAAAGAGACGACACCGTTCTTCGGCGTTATATGGACTTCGCTAAATTCGTCCAGCTTATCGAATCCCAGGCTCTTTGGTTTCCGCGTGCGGATCAATTCGATGATCCACTCGAAGGCACACTTACCGGCACCGAATTGGATCACCTCCGCTCTCTTCCCGCGATACCTGTGCGACCTTCGAGACCAGTGGCGGAGACATCTCTCTTGCACCAGAGGCTAATTCGGACTTCAACATTTGTCAGCTGTTGGAGGTCTGGTGATGGAGAATCGCTTGCAACGTGGGATCTCTACGGGAAGGGGAGCGGAATTGTTGCCGTGAAATCTTCGGTGGGTCTCCTGAAGACGGAACTGGCTGGTTTTCATCAGCCAGTCTATATAGCGCAGGTGCGCTATATAGACTGGAGAACCGCCCGACCGGACAAC
>JBEKZG010000538.1:0-2732 GCA_049510095.1 Occallatibacter sp. | reverse complement strand
GGTCTACATGTGACATACGGATATCAGGTCAAATCGGATTTCCCTCGCCCGAAAATCTCCCCTTGCAGTCGGGCGGACCATACCTTGTGGGAAGTGATCGCGATTGCTCGCAGCTAAGCTTATTTCGCAAGAACGTGATGATGTGCTGAATGCGGTTTGCGAGTGGGCTCCGCTCCGCTTTTCCACTCTTTCAGGTTCCAACGCGCGTTGAAGAGCTTCCACGCGATCTGAAAAGCGATGGACGTCTTTCCGGTGCCTGTCGCCAAGGTTACAGCACAGAAGAAATGCGGGAGCGCCTTGCGCTCACCGAGGCGATCGTCGCGAACCTGAAGGCGATTAACGAGGAGAACAACGACTTGGAGGACATGCGCACGCTGTCGCACGAGATCGTGGGCAACCCGCAGCTTATCAACGCGGACAAAAACAACCTCGACGAACTGGCGAACCAGAATCGATTTTTGTATTTCCTAAACGTCAAGTAGTTCTCTATGGCGTGCTCGGCTGGGATAGGCGTTCGTACGCCTGGCGATAGGGCGTCGCATTGGGATTGAGTTGGTAGGCGGCGTGATATTCCTGCAAGGCACCCTGACGGTCCCCGGATTTCTCCAGCACCACGCCCAGATTGTAATGCGCGAGATGGTTGCCCGGATTCAACCGTAACGCATCGCGATATTCGGTCAGGGCATCCTGCTGGTCGCCCTTCTGACCGAGCATGGTGCCCAGGTACACGTGAGCGGTATCGTTCTTGGGGTCCAGGTGGAGGGCGGTGCGCTCTTCGGTGATGGCGCCATCCCAATCACCCTGATTGGCGAGCGCCAGGCCAAGATCGAGGTGAGCAACCTCATCATTCGGATTCAAACGGATCGCGGCTCGATACTCCTCTGAGGCGGCAGCCGAGTCTCCTTTCCTGGCCAGCGCCAGCCCAAGTATGCGGTGCGCGTCGGAATTCTGTGGATTTAATTGCAAGACCTCGCGCATCTCCGCGGCGTCTCCATCCCAATCGCCCTTCTGACCGAGCGCGGCGCCCAGACTGTAATGCGCCAGTTCGTCCTTGGGGTTGAGGAGCAGCGCCTGCCGGTATGCCGCCATGGCTCCGTCCAGATCGCCCTTATGCTTCAGCGCTTTGCCGAGGTTGAAGTAGGCCAACTCGTTTTTGGGATTCAGGCGAAGGGCTTCTCGAAACTCGGAAATCGCCGCATCCTCGTCTCCTTCGCTGGTCATCATTACTCCGAGCGCGAAATGAGCGTTGGCGTCCTGCGGGTTGATTTGCAGGGATTTTTCAAACTCAGGCTTGGCCTCTTTGAAGCGGTCCTTGCTGGCCAGTGCCAAGCCGAGGTGATAGTGCAGGTCGTAGGATTGGGAGTCATACTGCAACCCCTTGCGGAAGGAGGCAATGGCGGCATCGGTCTGACCCGCCGTCAGAAGCGCGCGACCGAGATTGAAATAAACTCGAAGGAATTCGGGGTCGATTTCCAGCGCCTTCTGAAACTCCGGGATTGCTTCGGACTGCCGGCCCGCACGGGTCAATGCAGTGCCCAGATTGTTGTGAAATTTGGCGTCATCCGGATTGGATACCAGAAGCCCCTTCCACCCGGCGATGGCCTCATCCAGTTGCCCGCCGTTTTCCATTTTCGTGACGCGATCGATTTCCTTGTAGACATCGACGGCGGGCGTGTTGATGTTGAGCATGCCATCGGCTGGAATGTTCACGAACTCGGGAATATTCACGGCGCGATTCGATGCGGTGGCATTGTCGATCAGGATGGCGGGGCTGTCGTTTCCCTGCTCGTCGATGTGGGTAAGGTACATCTGGGTATACGGGGAACGGCTCTTCGAAGAGAAAACCAGCCAATGGCCGTTGGGGGAGAAGCTGTGCCAGGAGTTCATCAGGGGGGTGTTGCAACGCATGCGGCGCGGCACGCCGCCAGCCGCCGGCACGATATAGAGCTGGCTATCGGGACGCATCAACTGCGCGTTGCGGGCCTGCACCCAGACAATCCAGCGGCCATCGGGCGAAACCTTAGGGAAGCTATTGCTCTTGCCGTTGTGAGAAGCGCCCTGGATCGCCACCGCCGTCCCGCCTTTGCCGTCATTGAAGGGAACACGGTAGAGATCGTAGCGGATCTGGGGTTCTTCCGGATCATTAGCATGCTGGGGCATCTTGTTGCCCGGCGGGTAGGGATCCATCGCCTCTGCCCGGACGAAGACCACATATTTGCTGTCCGGACTCCAGACTGCGTTGGTTTGCACGTAGCGCGGATCATCGGCTCCGGGCAAAGGGTGCTTCTGGCCGGTGGAGCGGTCGTACCAGGCCACGATGCTGCGGGTTGGAAAGAAGACCTGAAGGAACCGGTAATCCTTGTAATTCACGGTGAAGTAGCCGGTGGAAAGGTCCTTGGTCTGTCCCCGGTAATTGGTCAAGACGTAGCGGCCGTCGGGCGAGACCTGAGACATGAATCCGATGCGGGAAGTGGGAGCGGTCTCATCATGCAAGGAACTCCACGAGATCACATCCTGATTGCGGATGGTCATCTCGGGTTTGATGGGAACGATGGCATACAAGCCCTTGTTATTGGCTGGACCGTCCAGATCCAGCCCCATGGTTTTTCCATCGAGGGAGAAGGAATGGCAGTTCCCGCACGTCGGCATTTCCTTCAGCACGATGCGGCTTTCCGGTTTGGTCAAGTCGCGCAACCGCCACTGCACCAAGTGGAGGGCGTCTGCAGCGAGCG
>JBEKZG010000537.1:0-2771 GCA_049510095.1 Occallatibacter sp. | reverse complement strand
GGAGTTCCGTTATCGGTGACCGCGACTTCCTCCGGCTTCAGATCGAGGACAGGCTTGTGATGCTTGTCGTGGACCACAAGATCCAGCGACACTTCATCGACATTGGTGCTGAAGTGCGGTGTGTCCTCGGCAGGCGCCGGAGCGGGTGGTGCGGAGGCCGGCGTCTGGCCTTTACTGAACGCAGGGATAAAGACCAAACACAAACCGGTGGCAAACCATCCGAGGGCTTTCTGCCGCAGTGCGAGGCGCAGGGTCTGAGTTTCACAGGACCTAAATGGGAAAACAGATGACACTTGAAGCATGTCCGTCACAACTCTCCAGAACTTGTTTCTGCGAAAGCGTTTCCAATTCGAGCTGTTCGGAACCGCTTTCAAGCGGTCTTGACCTTTGTGTGGAATTGTATCTGGATTGCACTGCTTTGCTCATCGTGTTTTTGCATTTGACTTTGGTAATTCCATCACTCGTTCATAAGACCTGAAAACAGCCGGTAATTTGCCGACAATGCAGCACTTAACCGACCCAGTTGCCGATTAGATCACGGATACCCCATAAACGTTTACATCGCAACCAAATAAAGTCTATGTGTACGTGCGCCACATCACACGCAGGTGCCCTTGAGCCCCTCGCCCAAGCGATGCCCAAAAACTGGAACCTTCGCCCCGCGGGAAACGGGGATTCCGGCCCAGGGCGGAAGGCAAAGGCGGACTGGGCAACAGGAGGGCAACGAGGGAGCAACAGGGGAGGATGTCCAGCACCGAGTGCCGGCTAGGGTGATGAGAATCACATTTGCCCTCAACGATGGTTCATAGAATGGATGCACGTTGCCTGGTCACGCCCGAACTGCTCCCTGAGCATGCTCCAGGAGAGGTCTCTGGCGTCCGTATTTGGCGCGGCCACTGGGGAGAATCATCGATGAGACGGGAATTGTCAGCGGCCGCGGTTGCTTTGCTCACAGCGGGCGCAGTCCTGACGGGCACGGTCATAGCAGGTGGAACCGGGAACGGGACTGCAATTCCATCCGCGACAAAATTTGAAGCGATTCCAGCCTACTTCATACCCGTTCCCATGGATCGGCTTTCCGCATCCGATCCATCTACGAAGCCGGCATTGATCATTGACGTGCCTGTCGATGGCACAATCTATCCGCCCGATATTATCCCTCCTCAGTTTGCATGGCGTGACGACAATGCGGCCGCGACGGTGTGGCGAATCGAAGTCGCTTTCGGCGGGCACGCTCGCGCGATCAAAGTCTGGTCCAATGGCGAGAAGATGCAGCTTGCTCCGGTCGACGCCAGCCTGAAGGGATATGTCCCCCCGGAGCTGACTCCGGAACAGGCGGCCGATCATACATGGCGGCCCGACCCCAAGACATGGGAGGAGATCGAGAAGCATTCGATTGAATCGCCGGCAACGGTGACCATCAGCGGGTTTGCAAGCCAGAAGGACCGGGAACCGCTCTCCCACGCGCATGCGGCGATCACGGCCTCAAAGGATCCTGTTGGCGCGCCCATCTTCTATCGCGACGTTCCGCTGATTCCACCGGACCTGGAAACAACGCAGCGCGGAGTGATTAAGCCACTGCCGGACTCCGTGCTTCCCATGATCAAGTGGAAGCTCCGGTACATCTCCGAGACGCAAAGCAAGGTGATGATGACTGGTCTGCCCACATGCGGCAACTGCCACTCATTTTCGAGCGATGGAAAGACGATGGGCATCGATGTGGACGGTCCGGCCAACGATAAGGGGCTCTATGCCCTGGTTCCCATCAAGAAGGTCAGCACCATCGGCAACGATTATCTGATTCACTGGAGCGCGTTCTCCGAGGAGCATGCACAGAAGCGCTTCGGCTTCATGAGCCAAGTGTCGCCGAATGGAAAGTATGTGGTCAACTCAATTGACGTGCCGCACGCGCATGGCACACGCGTACTCGACCGGCTTTATAACGGGTTCTATCCCAACTACGGATTTGGCCAGGTGTTTTATCCCACCCGCGGCGTACTGGCCTGGTATAGCAAGGAGACGGGAAAGCTGCAACCGCTGCCTGGCGCCGATGATCCCAACTTCGTGCAGACCTCGGCCTTCTGGAGTCCGGATGGAAAATGGCTGGTGTTCTCCCGCGCCACAGCGAGAGATCCCTATCCGCCAGGTTACCAGCGGGCAAACTACGCCAACGACCCCAATGAGACGCAGATTCAATATGACCTTTACCGGATTCCCTTCAACGAGGGCAAAGGCGGAACTGCGGAGAGAATTGTTGGCGCGTCAGAGAACGGCATGAGCAACAACTTCCCCAAGGTCTCACCCGACGGCAAGTGGATCGTATTTGTCGAGTGCAAGAACGGACTGCTCATGAGGCCAGACAGCAAGCTGTACATTGTGCCTTTTGAGGGCGGTGTGGCCCGGCCCTTGCAATCGAACCTGCCGGTGATGAATTCGTGGCACACGTTCTCACCCAACGGGCGTTGGCTGGCCTTTTCTTCCAAGAGCCCATCTCTCTATACACACCTTTATCTCACACACATCGACGACCAGGGCAACGCCAGCCCGCCCGTGGTTGTGGAGGATGCAACCGCCTCCAATCGCGCCGTCAACATTCCGGAGTTCGTCAATCTTGGCTCGGAGGGTATGGACCACATTGACACTCCGGCGATCGATTTTTACCGGGAATTCGACGCGGCTCAGCAGTTGCAGGACAGCCATAAATATGCGGAAGCGGTGCCGGCATGGAAGGTGGCGGCAGTGAAGGACCCGACCGACGCCCGGCCCTACAA
>JBEKZG010000536.1:0-2781 GCA_049510095.1 Occallatibacter sp. | reverse complement strand
AGCGGCAATACCGGCATCTCCTTCGCAGCCATTGGCGGCGCGGTCGGTCATCGCGTACGAATTTTCATGCCCAGTTGGATGAGCCGTGAACGCACCGACCTAATCCACAGCTACGGCGCCGAGATTGTTCCGGTATTAGCGGAGCAAGGAGGATTCATGGGCAGCGTTCGCATGGCTGAAGAGTCCACCAGCGGGCGTACCGATGTTTTCCTGCCGCGTCAGTTCTCCAACGAAGCCAACGTCCAGGCTCATGAACAAACCACCGGGCCGGAGATTTGGTCGCAGCTGCGGGACGCCGGTCTTCATCCGGCAGCCTTCGTGGCGGGAGTTGGTACAGGTGGCACAGTCATGGGCGTGGGCCGCTATCTGCGTTCCTGCGACCCAGCCATCAAGGTGCATCCCGTCGAACCTGCCGAATCGCCCACTCTTACCGCGGGTCACAAAGTTGGCAAACATCGCATTCAGGGAATTTCCGATGAGTTCGTTCCCAAGATCGTCGATCTGTCTTTTCTCGATGAAGTGATTGCCGTCTCGGATGGCGACTCCATCCTCATGGCGCAGAAACTCGCGGCCAAACTTGGGCTTGCCGTGGGCATTTCCTCCGGTTGCAACTTTCTGGCCGCACTAATCGCGCAGGAGCAACTCGGCGCCGACGCCGTTGTCGTGACGGTCTTTGCCGACGACAACAAAAAATACCTCAGCACCGATCTTATGAAAACTGAGCCCGTTCGTTCCGATTACCACGCACCTGGAGTGGAATTGATCGGCCTTTCTACCCTGCAGCGCGTATGTGGATTCTGCACGCCCTAGGAGCTTGTTGAAAATACCCTTCCGGGCGACGCTCTGAGTGGGTGCACGATGCGCCAGCTCAGACGGAATCCGTTGTTTGTCGTCCGCTTGCTAACTAGTGACGACTGCTACCGAGTACTGGGAAGGGTTTCATGCGCTCTGCGCCCGCAGTTTTGGGAATACGGATCAGGTTAAACGCCGCGCAGCTAAACACCAACAACCAATCCACCTTCGCCAGTCCGCGTAGTTTCACTTTCTTCAAGGGACCAATCTGCTTCAGCCATCCGAACGGTTTCTCCACCAACCAGCGTTTGCTTAAACTGATCGCGTACCCCGGATACCGGCTCGTTCGTTCATCGATCGCCCCGTTCTGCCGGCGGGCCACGTGCGGCGTCACCCCCAACTCGCGCACCGTGCTGACGAAGTCCCGCGTATCATAAGCTTTGTCGGCTCCGGTCGTGATCCGACCCCTGCGTTTCCGGGTCAACTCGTACAACATTAATAAAGCCGCATCGCGCTCCGCCCGCCCATCGGCCTGCGTGGTCATCGCCGCCGCAATCAACCCGTTCCGGTTCTCCACCAAGGTATGTCCCAGATAACTCAGCTTGGCTTCCTGGCCCGCCGACTTCTTATACAGTCGCGCTTCCGGGTCGGTGCGCGAGACGTGCGTCTGGTTGCTCCGCGGCTCGCCGTGAAAATCTCCTTCTCCACCACCCCCGCCGTTGTCCCCGTCCTCGTCCTTGCGGCGAAAGCTTTTCTGCCCCGCCCAAGCCTCGATCAGCGTCCCATCCACCGTGAAGTGCTCGTCCGACATCAGCCCCGCCGCCTCCTGCTTCACTTGCGCAAAGAACCTCTGCGCCACATCCTGGTTCAACAACCGGTCACGATTCTTGCTGAACACCGCGTGGTTCCATACCGCGTCGTCGATCTCCAAGCCCACGAACCAACGGAACAGCAAGTTGTAGTTGAGTTGCTCCATCAACAACCGCTCGCCAGCTTTTTTCCGTTCGCCCTTTTCCGCCATCTCCTTGAGAAACTCGCCCAGTGTTCGCTCTGCCCGAAGCCGAAACCATCTCAGCCTGGGCATTCACGGCCGGCGACACTGTGCCCAATTTTGTGCCCACCACGAACCTACGCGGTGCCAGCGAACAACTGCAAAAGCGGCCGCTGATGTCAGCAGATGTTGAGCATGCGTGGAGGTTTCCCGGGTACTGTGACATAGGTCCTTTTCCCGCTCCTCTCTGGGTGCTCGTTGGCCGTGTGGACGCACGGGCACGGCGGGATGTAGCCGCGCCTGTAACTGATTGAGAAAATTGGTGGGCAGTGCAGGACTCGAACCTGCGACCTCCTGCTTGTAAGGCAGGCGCTCTAACCAGCTGAGCTAACCGCCCTCGCTCCGACCTTATCTCGGGATGAGAGCCGAAAAGATGAGGGACAAAGACTGGCTTGAGTATACGAGAGCGCCGAAATGCCGGTCAACGCGCAAGCGGGATGGTGTGTGGGATGCACTTCGGGCCGCTGGTAGCGGCGCCAATCCGGTTTTCCCTGGCTATGTTCCTGTCCCAGTCAAAGGAACTGTTTGCGGACTCGCGCCACCGTTATCGCTGACGCTCAGTTGTGCCGAGCGTTGCCCCGTCTGCGTTGGAGTGAACGTAACCATAAACGTGCAGTAACTCCCTGCGGGTACACTGCTGCCGCAGTTATTCGTTTGGCTGAAGTCTTGCGGATCATTCCCCGCAATTTGAATCTGGCTGATGGAAAGAGCCTGTGACCATTCGTTGGTCAGTGTAATCGGAACCGGGCTGCTATTGGTGCCGACCTGCTGGTCTCCGAAGTTCACGCTGATCGGCGAGAAGACCACGACCGTGCCAGTGCCCGTGAGTGACACCGTCTGCGGACTGCCTAACGCATTATCGCTGACTGAAAGTGTCCCCGGTGCATTTCCGGGGCCAGTAGGTGTAAAGGTCAGTTGTATCTGACAGCTTGCATTCT
>JBEKZG010000535.1:0-2809 GCA_049510095.1 Occallatibacter sp. | reverse complement strand
CTGGCTACAGTTGCTGATGGAGGCGCCGAATGATCGATTTTTCAACGCAGTATCTTGGATTGAAGTTAAGCGGGCCGGTTGTAGTGTCTTCTACTCCGCTGTCGGAGTCGATCGACAACATTCGCCGCATGGAGGATGCCGGAGCGTCGGCTGTGGTGCTGAGTTCTTTGTTCGAGGAGCAGCTGGCGCTTGAATCGCGGGCGCTGGATGAAGATCTGTCGAGGGGCACTGAATCGTTTGCCGAGTCGCTGGGATATCTGCCGGATCTAAACGACTACCGCATGTCGCATGAGGTTTACCTGGAGCATTTGCGGAGGGCCAAGGAAGCTGTGAAGATTCCGATTTTGGCCAGCCTGAATGGGGCCACGAAGGGTGGCTGGGTGCGGTTTGCCGAGGATATGGAGCAAGCCGGAGCGGATGCGATTGAACTGAACACCTACGCACTGGCCACTGACCAGAGCCAGACTTCGTCGGAACTAGAAGCGCAACTGCTGGAACTGGTGGAAGCCGTGACCGGGGCAGTCAGGATACCGGTGGCGGTGAAGCTGTCACAGTCGTTCACGAGCCTGCCGCACCTGGTGGCACGGCTGGAAGACGCGGGCGCGCGGGGTGTGGTGCTGTTCAACCGGTTCTATCAGCCGGACTTCGACATTGAGACACTGGAAGTGCGGCCGACTCTGCATTTTTCCACTCCGTCGGAGCTGCTGCCGCGGCTGCACTGGGCGGCGATTCTGTTTGGACACACGAAGATCGATATCGCAATCACAGGCGGGGTACACTCGGCCGAAGACGTGCTAAAGAGCATTATGGCCGGAGCCGGATTGACGATGATGGCATCGGCGCTGCACATTCACGGGATCGAGCATATCGGCAGGGTGCTGGCAGATTTGCGGTACTGGCTCGACAAGCGGGAGTACAGCTCGCTTTGGGAAACGCGGGGTTGCCTGAGCCGGCGATCGGTGCCGGATACGTCACCGTTCGACCGGGGGAACTATATCAAGACGCTTAGCTCATATAGCTTGCGGCAGACGGTGGCGGCGTTTTAGGACTTCGCGTCCAGCGGTTCGCCCAGCTCTTGGAATCGAGACCTGGGCCACCTCGCCCCCGGCATTTCGTTGTGCTATTTTTTCGGCTATGGACAAATCTACGCCGCCGCCGTCTGAAGAACTCGGATGTGGAACATCCGTGAACCTGGACGTCTGAGCGATCTCATTGAGAACATGTCTCAATGATCACTGAATCAGCAATTTTGAATGTGCGGCCAGGTCAGGAGTCGGAGTTGGAGAAGGGCCCTTCCCCTGATTACAGCAACGCCGGGGTTCGTTGGCACGGGCTTCACCGAGGGGTCGAAACATCCAATCGCTACCTGCTATTGGTTTCGTGGCGGGCGTTGGAAGGCCATACGATTGCCTTTCGGAAATCGGAGAGGTACCCGCAATGGCGGGAGCTGCTGCACGATTTCTACGACCCTTTCCCAACGGTTGAGCACTTTGACGAAGTGCTATCTTTCGAAATCAGGTAAAGCGAGAAGACTGGGTCGCCACGCCACACGACCGCAAGCTGCCGGGGCCTGCCGCACGGGGAGTCTAAACTGAAGTTTGCCTTCAACCATGCGGAAAAACGCAATGCGGGAGAATCTTGAACACTGGCTAGTGGCGGGCGTGGCGCGGGCGCTGGGGCGTTTGCCCCGCGGACTGGCGCGCGGGCTGGCCTGGCTGCTGGCGTTTGCTGTCTATTGGGTGTTTGGACGGTTGCGCCGGGTGGGAGTGCGCAACCTGGAACTGGCCTTGCCGGAGGTTCCTTTCGCAGAACGGACACGGATTCTGCGCGGGGTTTACCTGCATCTGGGCTGGCAACTGGTTGAGTTTTGCCGGATGACGCGGTTTACTGCGGAGAGCACGCGGGGTTGGATCAAGACGGAGGGGATCGATAATTATCTTGCCGCACAGGCGCGCCAGAAGGGCGTGCTGGTGGTGACGGGGCACCTTGGGGCCTGGGAGCTGTCTAGCTTCTACCACTCGCTGAAGGGGCACCCGATGGGGATGGTGATTCGGCGGCTCGATAACCGGCGGCTGGATGAGTATGTGAACGGGATCCGGTGCCTGCACGGAAACTGGGTGCTGCACAAGGATGATTTTGGGCGCGGGCTGTTGACGGCGATGCGGGCGGGCGATACGGTGGGGATTTTGATGGACACGAATATGACTCCGCCGCAGGGTGCGTTTGTGAAGTTCTTTGGGCGCGATGCATGCACGGCGACGGGGCTGGCGCATGTGGCGCGCAAGACTGGGGCGGCGGTGCTGCCGGGCTTCATGCTGTGGGAGCCGGCGGAGCGGAAGTACGTGCTGCACTTCGGGGCCGAGATTGCGATTCCGCATACGGACGATGCGCAGGCGGACATTCTGGAGGGGACGCAGCGGTGTACGGCGGCGATTGAGGCGTGGATACGGCGGTATCCTGACCAGTGGCTTTGGATTCACCGGAGATGGAAGACTCGGCCGGCGGGGGAGCCGGGGTTGTATTGAGGTGGCAGATGCTCAGAGTTAGTGAGTTGGTCAACGAACTTGGCGGCACGCTTGTGAACGGCGATCCAACCAACCTCATTGAAGGCGTGAGCACGGTTGACCAGGCCAGGTGGGTCCATCTAGTTTTTGCAGACTCCGAGGTGGCTGCTATCGACGCGCTCAAAAGCAATGCGGGCGCGGTTGTATTGAAGCCGGGCGCGGAGATTCCGAATTTGTCTGAAAAGTGCGTCGTCGAAATCGACCAACCGCGACTCTGGTTCGCCAAGGCGGCGAAACTGATGGGC
>JBEKZG010000534.1:0-2810 GCA_049510095.1 Occallatibacter sp. | reverse complement strand
CATCGGCCACGTCAAAGTCGCCTTTGGTGAGTTGCCGCTCCAGCTTGGCGGGAGCCTGCGCCGGGTTGGACTGGTCGTAGTTATACAAGTAGATGTGGTTGTGGCCATCGGACCAATTTGTCAGCACAATGGTGCCCTTGCCCACGGAAACGTCGTACTTATCGTCGAAGAACTTATCGTCGGTAAGTTGGAGCACTGGTCGCGCCTGGCCTTTGCCGGCGTCCGAAAAGTAAAGATCGCGGTGTTTGTGATCGCGAGTCAGCGTCTCGATCCACAACGTTCTAGGGTCAACCCATCCAAACCTCGGAATGTAATCCTGTCCGGCGCGAATCGGAAGTTTGACCCAGACTGTCCTGTGCTCTCCAGCACTCACCACGCCCACCCGCACGTCGGGGTTGGGATCGCCGGGCTGGGGATACCGTTGGAGATCCACTTGTGCGTGCACCGGAATCCAATCGGTGATGGGATAAAGCGGCACATCGGTCTCGTTCATCTGTAGATAGGCAAGGTGCGTGGAGTCGGGAGACCAGAAATAATTGCTCCGCGTCTCCAGCTCCTCTTCGTAAATCCAATCCACTTCGCCATTGGTTGTGTTAGGATTCGGCGCGGGCGCGACGACCGTCGCTCCCATGCCCTCATCCTTCAGCCGCATGACGGAAATGCCATGCTCGCGCACATACGAGACATATTCGCCGTTGGGAGAGAACTTGGGGTCGTCGCCGGAGGCCGTTCCAGTGAAGCCGATCTGAACTCCTGTGCCGGTGTGCAGGTCGTAGTACCAGAGCCGCCCGCTGGAGTCGAAGAGCAGGTGTTTCGCGTCCGGAGCCCACAGGTAGCTGGCCATCTTGTACCGGTCGCGGTGGTCGCGGTCGGTCTCGGTATCGGTGGCCCCGGAAAGGGCGGTTAACTTGGCGCGGCTGACCAGAACGTGCGCCCTGCCGGTTGTGGGGTCCAGATCCATCAGCTCTCCGCCTTCCAGATAGGTCAGGTGCTTCGAGTCCGGCGTCCAGGTGAGTCCCTCAGGCGCGCGTCCTATCAGCGGCCCGTGCCCATAGATCGCATCCACGGTCAACGGTTTCTGAATCTCCTGTGCGGCAGCGGGGCGGAAGACCAGAGGAAAAGCGGCAACGGCGGCAAGCAAAAGGACGGCAATGCGGGTCAACGGCATTTCCTCCGGGAGCGGATCTGGAGCGAATTCAGGCCTTGGAGTTCAGGCTGCGACCAGAAGGTACGGGGCTTCCAGTGAGCAGTGTAAATCAATGGGTTTGCCGGGTTGCGCATCGCGGGCGGACGGTGTATGGTCCGGGAATGCAATGGGCAACTGCCGAAGAACGCAGGAATCTGGGACAGGCACGGCGCAAGCAGGTGGGCCGCCAGGAACATAACGAATTCAATGGAAGAGCGCGCAAGACCTCGTCTCTGGCGCTTTTGACCCGGTCGATGCATGGCCGCGTGGCCGCGCTTGGGAAGCTAAAGTACGAGCTGATGGCGCAGTCACCTTTCGGCTACTTTCGTGGCGCGGTCCCGGTGATGGCTGCGGATCTGGCAACCCTGCCCAACACCGGGATCGTTTCGCAGCTTTGCGGTGATGCGCATGTGCGTAACGTGGGCGCCTATGCCGCGCCCGACGGCCGCCTTGTTTTCGACATCAACGACTTCGATGAGACCATCCGCGGTCCCTTCGAGTGGGATTTGAAGCGCATGGCCGCCTCCGTCACGCTGGCCGGCCGCGGCTCCGGGCACAAAGACTCCTCCGCCCGCGATGCGGTGGAGAAATTCGTGACGCACTATGCCGCCATGATGCACCAATTTGCGGAGATGCCGCTGATCGAGATTGGCCGTCACCAGGTGCACCGCATGAGTCAAGTCGAGCCCATCCACGAAGCATTATTGAAGGCCGAACGCGCGACGCCGCAGCATACACTGGAGCAGCTCACCGAGCCTGTGCCTGACCCAGCCAAATCCAAGACCGGTGGGGCTCGCCGCTTCCGGGAATCAAAGCCCCTGCTGACGCGGGTGACCGCTGCGCAATCGGCGGCAGTGCTAGCCTCGCTGGTTCCTTACCGCGAATTGCTCGAGCCACAGCGTCAGCATATGTTGTCGTTCTACCGCCCGGTCGATGTGGCCTTCAAAGTGGTTGGCACCGGGTCGGTGGGCCTGCGCGACTATTGCGTTTACTTCGAAGGCAATGGCCCCAACGATCCGCTCTTTCTGCAGATCAAGGAAGAGCCGGCCTCGGGTTATGCGCCCTATTTGCCTGACGCGCACGCGCCCCACCACAACGGCCAGCGTGTGGCTGAAGGACAAAAGGCGATGCAGTTGCAGTCCGATCCGTTTCTCGGCTGGACGCACATCGGCAACCGCCATTACCTGGTCCGCCAGCTCAACGACCACAAAGGATCCATTTGTCTTGAGGATTTGGAGGGCGGGGCGCTTCTGGCCTTTGCGGAGGTGTGCGGGGAATTGCTGGCACGCGGCCATGCACGCTCCAGCGACCCGCTGGTCATAGCGGGTTATCTCGGCTCCGGCGACGGCTTTGCGGAGGCGCTCGGAAAATTCGGCGCGGCCTACGCCGACCAGACTGAAAAAGATTGGGAAGAATTGTGCCGCTCACGCAAGTCCGGCAAGAAGCCCGCAAAAAAATCGTAGGAGACTGGCATGAATCGCCGCATCTTCACCCAATCGCTTGCTGCCGCCGCCATGGCCGCCGCGTCGCCCCAGATTCCCGCCTCACCCAGACCCCCCGCCTCAGCCCTCGAGTCTTCACTACCGTTCGGGCTCTCTGTCATGCTATGGACCGTTTTCACCGA
>JBEKZG010000533.1:0-2811 GCA_049510095.1 Occallatibacter sp. | reverse complement strand
GTATTGACCAATCCGCCTTTTCACCGTGTGCGACGCTTTTTACAGCGCATCAGCCATTTTCTGGCGAATGCCGCGCACCAGCTATCTGGCGGTCCCGTATTCGCATCACACCAAGCTGGGACCCGGCAGCCGCTGGGGATCGAAACGATTGCAATTGGAGATATCCGACCACTGGGGACTCTGCAACCTCAGACGGTACAGGTGTCTCTGCCCGCAGTTCACTTGAACAACCCGCTTCCAACGGACGGCTCTCAAGAGGCCCTACATGAAAAACTGGAACAAACTCGCTCTTCTTGGTGCAGTACTCGCCGCGTCTGCATCTTATGCATTCGCAACCCCAATTCTGGATCAGATTTCAATCGGCGGTACAGATTCCTACACTCCGACTTCAATTTCTTTTAGTGGTACAACACTGATCTTCGGTACTGTCTTCGGACCGGACTTCTCATACTTTACCGATGGCCAAGCTGTCACCATGACCGGCTTCACCTTCTCGCCCCTTACGTCCCCGCAATTGGTCTTTCAAATCGTGGAGAATAGCGAGACTCTTGACTATTACCTCACTAGTTTGAACCCTCCGTTCCTTGTCCTGGGCGGCAATCTCACCCTGGAGGGTTTCGGCTACTTCACCTTGAGTGGACCGTCCGACACCATCTCCCAAATGAAAGGGACCTTCGACCTCACCTCGCAGACAGGTGCTGGCGGCAATACGGCGGGCGTTTCCTTCTCGAACACGAGCTACCAGCTTACGCCCGAGCCGAGCGGTCTCATCCTGCTCGGCACCGGCTTGTTGGGCGGGGCTGGCCTTCTCTTCCGTAAACGCAAGAGCGCCTAGGCAGTTTGCCTGTTCCCGGCGGGAGAACCCTGGCAGGGGCACTCCCAAACCCACACCATAACTTGCGTTTGACACCATCAAGGGGTCTTTCTATGAGATATTTCAGCAAATTCACTCTTCTTTTCGCCCTCCTCGCCGGGTCGGCATGGTCCGCATTCGCGGACAACATCGATCTATTCGGCGCTGGGTCGGTGAGCCACAACATGTTGATGCCCGGCGTAGCCGACTCGGAATTTGTCGCCCCCGGGATCTTTTTTACCGCCATCCCTGACGCGGTTCCTCTCGTTCACTCCATCGATTACTCCGCCGATTACTCCTTCGACGGGGCACCCCCCCTTCCCACCGCTCCCTCCAGCCTGGAGAGCCTGATGGGCACGGAGAAACTCCCCTTCGTGGCAACCAAGGAGCCCTTTCTCGATTTCTCGCAGGTCCTGTATACGAGCGACGTCCTCAAGGATGGCATCTTCGTCGTCGACACAAGTAAGTCCGCCGCCTTCGACACCGTCAACGTTAGCGCCCCTGAACCAAGCAGCCTCATCCTGCTTGGAATCGGCCTGTTCGGCGGAGCCGGCCTTCTCTTCCGCAGACGCAAGTCTGCGTGACCTCCAAAGCTTGTCGCATTTCGCCGCGGAACGCCCTGGGGAGGGTGTTCCGTTTTTTTTTGGCGCAGCAGTCTGCCGAGTTCCCCATGGATCGCGCGGTCGCCGTTGCGGGACGGATGGGGTGTCGCCGGTCACGTTCCCAAAAAATAAAGTCCAGCACCCCACATATAGCTATACATTACTGTGTCGGATGGATTACATTGAAGCATGCCCGGCTTCAAGGGCGCCTCAACTTTTCCGGATATGCGCCCTCCGGGTGAAGGGCAATCTGGGCTCACATGTATTCGGCAGTCCCGCGGGCCAGAGCACCACGTTCCGTCGCGTGATTCAGCGCCGATACCTATCTGCGTAAGCCGGCGGACAATCTGGAAGGCAGCCCGCGCTGTACGGATTTGCTCGAGGCTGTCGCCATGCCTGGCTCTGATAATCAGAAGTTCGATCCAATAGCCTTCCTCGCCAGCGCCGGCCTGGGCCGCAATCTGGTCCGCCTGCGCGCCAAGCAGGTGTTCTTCGCCCAGGGAAGCCCCGCCGACTCCGTCTTCTACCTCCAGACCGGGCGCGCCAAGCTAACCGTCGTCTCCGACCGCGGCAAGGAGGCCACCATCACCCTGCTCGGCCCCAGCGATTTCATTGGCGAGGAAGCCATCGCCGCCGTTCCCGGCCTGCGCATGGCCACCGCCACCGCCATCACCGCATGCAGCGCGCTCCGCATCGACCGCAACGAGATGATCCGCGTCATGCATCAGGAACACGGCTTCTCCGACCTCTTTCTGTCCTTCCTGCTCGCCCGCGCCATGCGCACCCAGGCCGACCTGGTCGACCAGCTCTTTAATTCCAGCGAGAAACGCCTCGCCCGCATCCTACTGTTGATGGCGGAATTCGGCCAGCCCGGCGAGATTGAATCGCTCATTCCCAGAATCACTCAGGGCACCCTCGCCGAAATGATCGGCACCACCCGCTCCCGCGTCAGCTACTTTATGAACCGGTTCCGCCAACACGGCTTTATCGAATACAACGGCCGCATCCGTGTCCACAAGTCGCTGCTTAACGTAATCCTGTACGACCAGCCGCCCGGGGGAAAGGCCGAGAGCGGCGCCCTGCAAGACGCTCCCAGGCGGCGAAAGAAGCCAACCGCCAGGCGCGCCAAAGTGTTCAAAACTGAACAGACAGCCAACTCCCCGAGGTGAGACGCTTTAAGCTGGGCTACGATCCTTGTACTCATGCTCGAAGAAAGGCACCCAATATGGCCGATCTCGATGCAAACATTGACCCCCATCCTGATACAAACACGGCCCTCCCCAGAATCCTGCTGGTCGACGATGACGATGCCGTCCTCGAAACTCTTTCCCAGGTCCTCCAGGTCAGCGGCTTCGA
>JBEKZG010000532.1:0-2817 GCA_049510095.1 Occallatibacter sp. | reverse complement strand
CCTTCGGCCATGTCTTCAACAATGCGATACCCGTAGTGCATCGCAGCGGTACATACCTGCACCGTGCCGCAGCCGAGGAGGATAAACTCCGCAGCGTCGCGCCACGTGCCGATGCCGCCGATACCGGAGAACGGCAATGCGGCTTCAGGATCGGCCATCACCTGCTGCACCATGTTCAACGCGATGGGCTTCACGGCCGGCCCGCAATAGCCTCCGTGAGAACTCTTTCCGTCCACGTTGGGGCGCGGCGTGAGCGTGTCGAGATCGATGCCGGTGATCGAATTGATTGTGTTGATCGCAGACAAACCATCTGCCCCGCCGCGCTTTGCCGCTCGCGCCACGGTGCGGATATCGGAGATGTTCGGCGTGAGCTTGATGAGCACTGGAGTCCGCGCCTTTTCCTTGACCCACTCCGTGATCATCTGGGTGTACTCGGGAACCTGGCCTACCGCGGAACCCATGCCGCGCTCGCTCATCCCATGCGGACAGCCGAAGTTAAGCTCCAGGCCATCGGCGCCTGCATCTTCAGCGCGGGCCACAATCTCGTGCCATGCCTCTCGCGTTGACTCGACCATGAGCGATGCGATCACAGCGTGATGCGGATAGCGCCTCTTCACTTCGGCCATTTCGCTTAGATTCGTCTCGACGCTGCGATCGCTGATCAGTTCGATATTGTTGAAACCCATGATCCGCTGGCCATTCCAGTCCGTGGCCGAATAACGCGAACTCACGTTGGTTATGGGCTCGCCGATGGTCTTCCACACCGCGCCGCCCCAGCCCGCGTCGAAGGCGCGCATGATCATTTCGCCGGTATTGGTTGGCGGCGCGGAAGCGAGCCAGAATGGGTTTGGCGAGTTGATTCGGCCTGCAAAGCCGCGCACGCGGATATCAGGCATGGATAGCCTCCATGGTCTTCAGCATCGTAAGAGCCGCGCGTTTACCGTCGGCGACCGCATCCACAACTTCGCGCCCGCCGTTCACGCAATCGCCGCCGGCAAAGTAGCGTGGATTGCCGGTTTGCCCAGTGGTGCGATCAGCCACAATCCGCCCGTTCCGCACTTCGATGTGGCGCAGATTCTCCACCAACTGCGCAAGCGGCGACTGCCCAATGGCCGGCACCACCATGTCGCACTCAATGGCGTATTCCGATTTGAGGATGGGCAGCAGCGTTTTGTCTACTTGCTGCACAAGCACCGTATCGAGCAAGAGACGACCATGCTTTCCTGGTCGAATGGCGAGCGGCTGACGCCGCCACAGGAATTGCACGCCCTCTCGTTTGGCGTGTTCAAACTCGAAATCAAATGCCGGGATATCCTGCTCGCCGCGACGATAGAGCAGATAGACTGTCTCCGCGCCCAGTCGGCGCGCTGCATTCGCCGCGTCGATTGCGGTGTTCCCGGCTCCAACAACCACTACCGTTCCGGTAATTTCGCGGATGTGCCCGATCTTGTAGGCAGAGATAAGTTCCAGCGCATTGATCACGCCCTCGGTATCTTCGCCCGGAATACCAAGCCGCTGCATGGCTCCCAGCCCGACGCCGAGAAAAATGAAGTCGAACTCCGACTCGAGGGCTTCGAGATCGGCAGCGGATTCGATCGCTGTTTCGAAGCGAAACTCCACGCCCATGCGGCGAATCATCTCCACTTCGCGCAGACTGTCAGTGGCGCGCAGCTTGTATTCCGCCACACCGTAGGTGTTCAGTCCACCGGGCAGTGCGCGGCGTTCGATGATGGTGACGGCCGCGCCCTGACGGCGCAATTCCGCGGCACAGGCCAGCGATGCGGGACCGCCGCCCACACAGGCTACGCGCAAGTTACGTGGCGTGGG
The DNA here is from genome assembly GCA_049510095.1 of Occallatibacter sp. Lineage (GTDB taxonomy): Bacteria > Acidobacteriota > Terriglobia > Terriglobales > Acidobacteriaceae > Telmatobacter. The sequence goes on along the minus strand of JBEKZG010000532.1, from coordinate 990 downwards.
CGGTGTGGAGAGCACGGCATCGCCCGAATCGTGGAAGAAATCCATGGCCTGGCGCTGCAGCAGCGCAATGTGAATCGGTTCCCTGTGATCGCGATGCATCACGCAGGCGCCTTCACACAGCACCTCCACCGGGCAAACACGCGCGCAACTACCGCCAAGAATGTTGGCATCGAGAATGCGCATCGCCGATCCACGCAAATTGCCGGAAGCGATCCGCTTGATGAATCCGGGAACGTCGATGTGCGTAGGACAGGCCGCAGTGCAGGGCGCGTCGAAGCAGTTGAGACAGCGATTCGCCTCAATCACAGCCGACTGCGGCGTGAGTGGCGGCTTCAGTTCCCTGAACCGCTGCCGCAGGTGAGGATCGTCAGGTAAGGTTGCAGTGCTCATGCATCCCTCAGAAACATTGCCCGATTGATACCATATCGCGGATCGGACCGGTGAGCTTTATCGCTCCAAACGAGAGCGGCGCTTCAGGAGGCGACCAGCGGTCCATAAAGATCTGGCCGGCGGTCTCGATAGAACTGCCAGGTACGCCGCACCTCGGCAATCTCATCCAGGTTCAGGTCCGCGGTCAATACCTCATCCTTGTCGCGCGCAGCCTGAGCAAAAATCTGGCCGCGCGGATTGGCGAAATAGCTTGAACCGTAAAACTCGCCTATATTCCACGGCGGCTCGGTTCCCACGCGGTTGATCGCGGCAATGAAGTATCCGTTCGCAGCGGCATGAGCCGGCTGCTCCAGCTTCCAAAGGTATTCGCTCAGCCCGGCCACAGTTGCCGACGGATTGAATACAATCTCTGCGCCGTTCAACCCGAGGCATCGCGCGCCCTCAGGGAAATGCCGGTCATAGCAGATGTAGACTCCAATTTTTACGAAGCCAAGATCGAAGACGGGAAAACCAAGATTGCCCGGGCGAAAGTAGAACTTCTCCCAGAATCCCGGAGCAACGTGCGGAATATGAGTCTTGCGATACTTTCCCAGATAAGTG
>JBEKZG010000531.1:0-2830 GCA_049510095.1 Occallatibacter sp. | reverse complement strand
TTACGCGTTGGCCAACGCCGAGTACGGGTCAGCCGGCAGCAGCACCTGCAACTCCACCACCGTCGACAAAACCAGCAACTCCTGTGTCTTCTATGACGTCACCCAGGGCGACAACGATGCAGCTTGCAAGGGATCGGGAGCAGGCAGTACGACTCTGCGCAATTGCTACCGGCCCGGCACGGCTACCTCGATCGGGCTCCTTTCCACTTCCAACTCGGTCTTGCAACCGGCTTACACCACCAATGTGGGTTGGGATTTCCCGACCGGCATCGGCTCGGTGAATGCCTACAACCTGGTGATGAATTGGCCAACACCACCTTAAGGAGTGTCGTAACACTGCAGCGTATAACTCGCTTTCAAGAAAAATAGGGGGAAAACAATGAGGAAGTACATTGGCTTTTCTTGCATCGCTTTCTGTCTTTTCCTGGCTGTCCCACAGAGCCGGGCCTCCGGCAGCTGCACTTCAATCGCCGGCAACCTCGTAGCAAATTGCGGCTTCGAAACCGGCGACTTCACCAGTTGGTCCCTCTCCGGAAGCGAGGTGCCGAGCGAACTGAACTTTCAATATGGCGTCGAAGGCCAGGACCCGGTCGACCTCATCATCCCGCACAGCGGTTCCGATCAGGCTTTCTTCGCCACCCTGGACGCGGATGCCACCACCATCTCGCAATCCCTCGCCACCACCTCCGGCGATGCCTATACCATCACCTTCTGGCTGGCCCAGGACACCGCCGTCGTCACGCCTTATTCCAATGAGCTTTCCGCCTCCTTCGGCGCGGATTCGCTGATTGACGAAACCGCGGTACCCGTCGAGGGTTACACCGAGTATTCGTTTACCGAAGACGCAACCTCGTCCTCGACCCTGCTCAGCCTCACGCTCGGAAACGACCTCGGCGAGTTTCTGCTGGACGACGTCAGTGTGGTGCAGGCCCCAACCGTCCCCGAACCCCCGGCCTGGACCTTGGTGCTGCTCGGAATGATTGGATCCGCGTTCCTCTGCAAGCGCGGCTTGGTCGCGGCAGAATAGGCCGCCCTCCCCGCCTCGCTCCCGCGCCGGGTCAGCCGCGCCCGCGAGCAATCCCTTCGGCGCCTCCGCCGGGGTGTGGTGTCTGGTGTCTGGTGTTCATCGCTCAGTGTTGCAGGTGCGGCCCAGGATGCCTCGGTCCCAACCCGCAGCCCAGACAGCTTTGGTCCGCCGGCAAAGCCAGTAACCATCGCCCGGTTACTTTGGTACTTAACCCAAAAACACTTCCCCCACGGCATTGCAAACGTTCGCAATCGCTGCTAGAGTACTTGCCACTTTACCCCTACGTAGGAATATCGGGCTAAATACCAAAGTAGCTGTGGGCCAGGTCATTTGTTGCTTACCTCAAGAGGGAAGGTTCAAATGAAACGCATACCCAGCGCTGGATTCGTCGTGGCCGTTCTCGGCCTTTTGGGCGCAACCGCCCCAGTCAATGCTCAACCCGCCAGCCGTCCTACCCCCGCCATTCACCAGGCAATTGACGAAAGCAAGCTCGTCACCTTGCAGGGCAACACCCGTCCCGAGGCGACGGCCGCGAATGATCGTGGCGCCGTCTCAGACGACTTTCCGCTGGCCCACATGCAGCTCCAGTTGAAGCGGTCTGCCCAGGATGAAGCGGCGCTCACCCAGTACATCGCCGAGTTGAGCGACCCGCAATCACCCAACTATCACAAGTGGCTTACCCCCGCTCAGTTCGCCGAATTCTTCGGCGTCGCCACCGCAGATGTGGACACCGTCACGGCATGGCTGACCGCGCAGGGATTCACCGTCAGCGGCGTCGCGCCCAGCGGACTCACCATCGACTTCAGCGGCACGGCTGGCCAGGTGCGCGCCGCCTTCCACACTGAGATTCACAATCTAGAGGTCGACGGCGCGGCCCACTTCGCCAACATCAGCGATCCCAGCATCCCCGCCGCGCTCGAACCGGCCGTCGCCGGCATCGTCTCCCTGCATAACTTCCGGCCCAAGGCGCAGTCGATCGCCAAGAAGAACCCGGAGTACACCTTTACCAACTCAAACGGCACCTTCCACGCGCTTGCCGCCGGCGACATCGCAACCATCTACAACCTCAACCCGTTATTCACCGCCGGCTATTCCGGCAAGGGCCAGACCATCATGGTGGTGGAAGATACCTATCTCTACTCCACCGGAGACTGGACCGTGTTTCGAAAGATCTTTGGTCTGGCCCGGGCTTATCCCTCTGGAACCCTCGCGCAGGTCAGTCCAGCCGGCGCCGTTACCTGCACCAACCCGGGGTTCCAGGGCTCATCCACTGACCCCGGCTACGGCGACGACGGCGAAGCCGCGATCGACGTTGAATGGGCCTCGGCGGCTGCCCCGAACGCCGCCATCGTTCTCGCCGCCTGCACCGATACAACCGTCTTCGGTGGCCTGATTGCCCTCGAAAACACGCTCAACGGGCCCGCCGGCAGCCTGCCTTCCGTGGTCAGCATCAGCTATGGCGAAGCGGAAGCGGCGAATGGAGCGGCATCCAATGCGGCTTATAACAGCGCTTACCAGCAGGCGGTAGCGGAAGGCGTCTCGATCTTCGTCTCCTCGGGCGACGAGGACGCCGCAAGCGACGATGACGGCAACGTCTCCACCCACGGAATCGGCGTCAGCGGCTTCACCTCCACCGCCTACAACGTCTCCGTCGGCGGCCTCGACTTCGGCTACACCGCGGAAGGAGTCAGCCCCTCAACCTACTGGAGTGCAACCAACAGCCCCACCTACGAATCCGCCCTTTCCTACATTCAGGAGATCCCTTGGAATGGCTCCTGCGCGGGGAGCCTGTTCGCCGCCTAT
>JBEKZG010000530.1:0-2849 GCA_049510095.1 Occallatibacter sp. | reverse complement strand
CGCGCTGCGGCAGATGGAAAGAGAAGGATCAGTGAGCCGCCAGAATCTCCGCTTCAAACTCCTCATTCAACCATTCGCTGAACGCCGAAAACTCTTCGTCGCGGCCCAGGAAGTCGCGGACCATCTGCCGTCCGGGCTTCGACCCACCTTGCTCAAGCACAGCCTTGCGATAGCGGGTGCCGGCATCGCAGCCGGTTAGGTCGGCGGGGTCGAACTGGGCAAAGAAGTCGAGCGCGATCACCTTGTCAAAGGCATAGGTGTAGTAGTTGGACGAGTAGCCGGTCAAGTGACCGAAGCTGGCATACATGCGGTTGCCTGCAAGCCAGGTCCAGGGCTGCAACGTCTTGTAGAGCCGCTCGGTGAGCGCGTCGAGGTCGAGACTGGCGGGGTCCTGATCGTGCAGATCGAGCGAGAGGGTGGTGTAGTAAAGCTGCGCGCGCACCCAGTCCGCGCGCCCAAACGCCCCGGCCAGCTTCATCTTCCTGATGGTTTCTGAGGGAAGAACTTCGCCTGTCTGATAGTGCTTCGCGAAAGCCTGCAACAGCTTCTCGTCGCGGAAAAACTCTTCCAGCATCTGCGAAGGCACTTCGATGAAGTCGCCCTCCGTGGCGAAGCCGGAAAGCCCCGCCCACTCGGTCTGACCGCCGAGAATGGCGTGCATGAGGTGGCCAAACTCGTGGAAGAACGTGACCACGTCGCTATATTGAAGCAGTCCCGGATCGTTCTCGTCTCCGGCGGGGAAGTTGCAAATCAGCGCGGCTTCGGGCAGCGCGCGGCCTCGAGAACCGGTGACAATCGGCGCGGCCGAGAACCACTTGTCCTTGCCGTCGCGCGGATGCATATCGAGGTAGAAATGGCCCACCACGCGGCCTCCGTCAAAGACGTCGAACGTGGAAACGTCAGCGTGCCATGCGGACGCGGCAGACGGGCGGAACTCAACCTTGAAGAGCTGGGCAGCGGTTTCAAGGACCCCGGCCTGCACCTGCGCGTAGGGGAAATAGGGCCGTACCGATTGCGAGTCGAAGTCGAAGGCCGAACGGCGGAACTGCTCATACCAATAGCCACGACTGGTGATGTCGATGGCTGTCAGCTCCGGCTGGCGCTCGCGGGCGAACCCGACGATCAAGGCATGCTCGCGCTTTGCGCCCTCGCGGCTGGCCTCGTCCAATTTGGCCAGAAAGGTACGGACATTTGCGGCCGAACCCATCATTTGGTCGGCTGTGGCGAGGTCGGCCCAACTGCGGAAGCCGAGGACCGTGGCAATCTCCTGGCGGGTCGCCAGCAGGTCGAGAAGGATTTTCTGGTTCGCCGGATAGGCACGCGTGTTGTAGGCCAGGAACATGCGCTCGCGCAGGGATGCGTTCGCGGCAAAGGTCATCACCGGCTGCATGTCCGGGGGATCGGTTGTAATGGTGACGCGACCTTCGTCGTTCGCCGGATGGCGCGCGAGGTAGTCGGTAGGCAACCCATCCAGTTCATCCGCCGTCGCCTCGATGGTCTTGCCGCCCTCCTGGATGTTCCGGCTGAATTCGAGCGACAGCATGGTGGCCTTTTCCTGCAGCGACTGCAGCTGGTCGCGCGTGGCCTGGTCCTTGTCAACACCAGCCAGCCGGTAGCCGAGCAGGGTGCGCTGCACAAAGTGCTGTGTGGCTGGGCTCGCGCCCGTCAAATCGATGGCCGCCAGCGCCTCGTACACCGCCCGATTCAGGCTAAGCGCACTGCCGGCCATCGCGATCCGCTGGGCTTCATTTTGTGCCTGATCGCGCACGCCCTTGTCCGGAGCTACGGAGTTGAGCACGCCCGCCTGCGCACCAGCCAGCCCCAGATGCTCAATCGCCTGGTCAAAAAGGCGTAGCGAATTCTCCGGCGTGCGCGGGCTTTCAACGGCCAGCAAGGCGGCCAACGCGGACTCGTGCGCGGCCAGCCGGGCACTAACCCAGGCGGAAAGCGCTTCGGCGGATTCAGCGCCACCCGCATCCCAGGCGTGAAGTGCTTCGGTTGCGGCAACGGGGGGCAGATTTTCAGCAGGCATGATGGGCAGACTCCTTCAAACTTCTAGGTTGCCACAGCCGGGCGGGTTCATGCTTTTATCCTGCGTTAACCAGGCAAGCACGGAACTTGTGCGGGACGGCGAGCGTAACTGAGCGCAGCCACGTCAGCATCTTTCTCCCCGGAGGATCGAGAATGGGAAATTTGGGACAAAACCTCAGGTTTGCAGCGCGGCAGCTTGGCCGCAATCGCGGTTTCGCCTTCACGGTAATCTTCACACTGGGGCTGTCAATCGGAGCAAACACCGCCATCTTTTCTATTGTGAATGCGTTGATGCTGCGAAGTTTGCCCTATCCGCATGCGGAGCGCATGGGGGCCATTTTTGCCCGCATCGAGGGCTCGGAGCCATTTGATGGACGCACCTGGATCGACGGGGAGCAGTGGGAGCTCCTGCGCGACAATGCGCCTTCACTCATCTCCGCGGTATCCGGTGGGTTGGCCTCGGGCGTAAATCTAAAGGCCGGCGAACGAGTCGAATACTTGCACGCGGGGCGGATTTCTGCCCATTACCTGGACGTGCTGGGAATTCAGCCTGCCACGGGGCGCAATTTCAGCGACGTGGAAGACAGTCCCCATGGCCCGAAAACGGCCATCCTGAGCTACAGCCTTTGGCGCAATACATTCGGCGCTGACCGCAACCTCCTGGGACAGACGATCTTTCTGAAGGGTGAGCCGCACACTGTCATCGGTATTTTGCCCGAGGGCGCAACGACTCCCATGAACGCCGATCTCTACACGGCCCTGCAACCCAGCCGCGGCGGCGAAGGCGGTGGTACCAACTTTGCCGTGATTACTCGGCT
>JBEKZG010000053.1:0-11689 GCA_049510095.1 Occallatibacter sp. | reverse complement strand
AGAGGAGTTTCAGGAAATGCTGTGGGAGAGCAATTTCAGCGGTCACGAAATCAAAGAGGAATACATGGGCTTCGAAATCTGGATGACTAAGTGAAGAGAGTTCACAGTTCGTAGTTCATTGTTCAGAGTTCAGAGTTCAGAGTTTGGAGCGAGGACCTTTCACGCTCGGCGCAGTGGCTTCTGCATTGGTACCACCTGGACAGTTACGTCGCGGACTTCGGAAAGAAAGCGATTGAGCACGGAGCCGCGCAGCAGGATATCCCAGCGCGAGCGGACGGATTGGCCAAAGACCACGTGGGAGATGTTTTCCTGCTGCGCAAAGCGGATGAGCGCATCGGAGACGTTGCGCTCAGTGAGGGAGACAACCTTGGCGCCCAGATCGCGCGCCATGCGCTGATATTCCTCGAGGCGGTGATAGGCCTCAGGGTCGCTATGGCCTTTGTCGTCAGGGCGTGTGACATAAACCGCGTACCAGTTGCTGGCCAGACGCCCGGCGATGCGCGAGCCGACGCGCAGAAGGCGTTCGGTGCCGGGGCGGGTGCTGAGGCAGACCATGACCTTTTCCGGAATGGGCGCCTGCTCGAGGCCTTGCGTGCGGCGGTATTCCGCGGCGCGGCTGCCGACCTGTTCGGCTGTGGTGCGCAGAGCCAGCTCGCGCAACATGTTGAGGTTGCCTTTGCGGAAGAAGTTGGCCAGGGCCTGCTCCACTTTTTCCGCGGCATAGATTTTGCCCTGCCGGAGCCGTGACCGCAGCTCATCCACGGTTACGTCGACGTTGACTACTTCATCTGCGCGCTTGAGGAAATTGTCGGGGATGGTTTCGCGGATGGTGGTATTGGCGGAACGGCTGACGGCGTCGTTGAGCGTCTCAAGGTGCTGGATGTTGACCGCCGTCATGACGTCGATGCCGGCTTCAAGCAGTTCCAGCACATCCTCATAGCGCTTGCGGTTCTTGCTGCCCGGCACGTTGGTGTGGGCCAGTTCGTCGACGACGACGGTATGCGGGTGGCGGGCCATGATGGCTTCCACATCCATCTCCTTCAAATTGACGCCGCGGTAGGGAATCACCCGCTGGGGCACGATCTCGAGATCGCGGATCTGGTCCTGAGTATCTTTGCGCCCGTGGGCCTCAACCAAGCCGATTACGAGATCCACGCCCTGCTGGCGCAGGATATGGGCGTCGTTGAGCATGTGATAGGTTTTGCCGACGCCGGGGGCCGCGCCAATGTAGATGCGGAGCCTGGCTGGTTCCTGCTGTTGTTCGAGGACGATCTCGGCCATCAGCCCACCTCGACCGGGTGATGGATTTCAGTCGCCACGGCAACCGGCAGGGTGAAGCGAAATGTGGTGCCGTGGCCGAGACGGCTTTCTACGGCAATTTGGCCACCCAGGGACTCCACCAAACGCCGCACGAGCGCCAGGCCGAGGCCCGAGCCGCTCTCTGAGAATGGATTGAACCGGTCGAAGATGGTGCTGAGCCGCTCCGCCTCAATGCCGCGTCCGGTGTCGCGGACCGTGAACTGCACAAAGTCTTTAATCTCCTCGGCGCTGAGCAGAATCTCGCCTCCTTCGGGTGTGTAACGAAGGGCGTTGGTGAGCAAATTATCGAGAATCGAGCGCAAAGCCCGGCGATCGCACTTGACCACGGAAAGGTCAGCGAAGGCGCGCACCTCGACACGAATTCGTTTGCGGGCGGCTTCGTCGCAATGGCGATCCCTGGCGTCGCCCAGTTCCTTCAGCGGGCGCAACTTTTCCAGTTTCAGCTCGCGCTTGCCGGTATCCAGCTCAGCAACTTCGATGAGGTCGCCCATGATGTCATCGAGCTTTTCCGCCTCGTAACTTGCGCTGCCGGCGAGTTCCACCTGGAGCGGCTGCAACTCGCCGCCATATCCCTGTGTTAGCGCGTACAGGCCGCGGCGGAGGCGCAGAAGCGGATCCCGCAGCTTGCGGCTGGCTACCGTAATGAACTGCGTCTTGAAGCGGTCTGTATCCTGCAGGCTGGTGACATCTTCGAGAGTGGTCACGGTGCCGAGCAGCCGACCTTCCGAGTCGCGCATGGGCGTCGTTCGCAGCCGGTAACTGCGTTCCTTTTTACCGATACGCATGGGTAACATGGCGGCTTCGTCTTCCGCGGCTACGGCTTTCTGCATCTGGACCGCGTCCCGAATGGCGCTGAGAATCTTGTCGCCGCCGGGAGTGTTGGCGAGAGCCATTCGGTCGCCAGCCGCGTCGCCTAACAGCTCGGCGGCGGCCTGGTTCACCTTCAGCACGTGCCCCTTGCCATCGGTGACAATGATGGGCTCAAAGATAGATTGAAGTACCGCGTCTGAGAGCTGAAACTCCATCTGCCGGCGTCCGGCTTCGGAGTCGCGCAGCTCCCGCAGGCGGATCGCGAGCCGGTTCAACTCGATAGCAATGATGCCGAAGTCGTCGCGGCTGCTCCATTCCACGCGATGTTCGAGGTTGCCCTGCCCAATGCGGCGAGCGTCTTTAGCGACTGATCGAATGGGCCGCAGCACGAAAACGATGGTCGCTGCTTGAACCAGCAGAATTGCCATCACAAAGCTCAAAGCCAGTCCGGACATTCCGCCGGCCGCCAGGGCGCGGTGCGCGGCCAGGAACAGGCCCACAACGAGGCCGGCTACCAAGACTCCGCCGATGATCAGTCGTTGGAACAGATTCAGGATGGCGCGATCTCCATGGGGGACGACTCACCCATTCTCGCGGAAACTGCCGGAACACGCAAAGGGGCTACCTCTGGCGAATGGCGACCCGGCCCCGTTTGCGTAACAACCCAGTGGAGCAAGCTGGAATGGGACAACATATGGCTTTTCACGTTCATGCAAGTCTATATTCCAGAATGACCCGCGACATGCGTCGATCCTTCGTCCTCTCCCTACTGCTGGTCCTTGCGCTCTTCGTGGCCGCATTCCGGGGATTTTCGCAAACGAGCGCCTCAACGCTTCCGAGCGAGGAGCAATATCGCTTCAACATTCCCGTCGATGAGGTCATCCTTACATTTCACGCGGCCGACGCACACGGCCTTTCCGTCAACGACCTGAAGATCGACGAGCTGCGCCTGCTCGACAAGGGTAATCCGCCCCGCCGGATCCTTGACTTCAAGGCGGAGCAGAACCTTCCCATTCGCGCTGGAATTCTCATGGATTCGAGCGAGTCCATGATAAGGAATCTGCCCATTGATCGGGCAATTGCGATAAAGTACGCGCAATCGCTGCTTCGGCAACAATCAGACCAGGCGTTGGTCATGAGCTTTGGGTTCATTTCAAAGATCGTTCAACCATGGACGAGCGACTCCATTTCACTCTCCAATGGGGTTCGCGGCGTCGTCTCAGGCAGGGAAAACCCCCTCGGCGGCACGGCCATCTTTGACACTCTTTTTCGGGCGTGTCTTTATGAATTCGGCAAGATGGATCACTCGGCCAGCGGAAACTTCATCCTGCTCTTCTCCGATGGCGAAGATAATGCAAGCCACACCTCCCTAGAGGAGGCAGTAGACGCCTGCCAGCAAAGCAACACCGCCGTCTATGCTTTCCGCGCCGAACCTGTTTCGGGCCCCTCAACTGGCCCAAAGAACCTCACGGAACTTGCGGATGAAACTGGAGGCCGCGTCTTCCATGACGACGAATCCGAAACTGAAATAGCCAACGACCTGCGCATCATCGACGCGGATCTCCGCAATCAATACCGTCTCATCTACAAACCGGCAGAACTCAAGCACGACGGTTCATTTCATCGCATCGAGTTGCAGGCCCCCGATCGCGTCAACAGCATCGTTGTCCGTACCGGATATTACGCTCCGGCGCGTTGATCGCACGCCTGCTTCTTAAGGAACTATTTCACATCCCAGAAATACAGGAAACAGTACTTGACACCATACACTGTATAATATACAGTAGTTGATGTACAGTGTATGAGGTACAGCATGACAGTCGCAGAAAACCTGTTTGAGAACCTTCGGCTTGAACTTCGACGAGGCTGTCTGACTCTGGCTGTTCTGGCCCAGCTTCGGCAGGAGTATTACGGCTATACGCTGCGCAAGGCCTTGGCCGAGCGCGGTTTGGACATTGATGAAAGCACGCTCTATCCGCTGTTGCGGCGCCTGGAAACACAGGGTCTGCTGGCGAGCGAGTGGCGCGAAGAAGACAAGCGCAACAAGCGGTTTTACCGCCTTTCGAGCGATGGGGAGCTGATGTTCGCCAAGCTGCTTGAGGAGTGGACGACGATCAACGCGTCAATTGACGCGACTGTTAACAGCAAGCTTTAGGGAACAACCAAATTCTGGAACGCGAAGGACAATGTTATGGAACTTCTCGATCGTTATTTGCAAGCCGTGAAGCGGCACCTGCCCTGGCAGCGGCAGGACGACATCGTCGCCGAACTCCGGGCCAACCTGGAAGCGCAGCTAGAGGAAAAGGAAGGCGAACTGGGCCGGCCATTGACCAAGAGCGAGGCGGAGGAGTGGCTGAAGCAGCTTGGAGCGCCGATCCATATGGCGGCGCGCTACAAACCGCATCAGTACCTGATTGGGCCGAATATTTTCCCGATCTATGTGACGGTGCTGAAACTTGCCGCGACGTGGTGCATGATCATTTATTGCATTGTCAGCCTGTCGCTCATGATCACCGGAGGCCCCAGCTTGTCCGCCCTGGCGGAAGCGCTGATTCGTGTTCCGGGGGTCTTGATGACGACCGCTGCGTGGGTCACGCTGATTTTTGCGGTTATCGACTACGTGGTGACGCATCATCAGATGAAAATCTCGTCGCTGGCGGCTCCCGCCGGGGGCTGGTCGCTTGCTGACCTGCCGCCACTTGAGCCGGAATCGATGAAAGGCAAGAAGCCGCGCAGCTTCGCCCAGTCGGTTGCGGAGGCGGCATTTGGAGCTTTCTTCCTGGCCTGGATGCTCTTGATTCCCAGTCACCCGTGGATGCTTTGGGGGCCCGGTGTCCATTTCTGGAAAATGTCTCCCTATGAATTGGGGCCTGTCTGGATCCAGTTTTACTGGTGGAGCGTGGCGCTGAGTGCTCTGCATCTTGGCTGGCTCGTGGTACAGTTGCTCCGAAGGACCTGGCAAAAGAAGCGTCCCCTGATCCACGCTGTGATGAGGGCCGTGGGGTTGATTCCGGTTATTCTGGTGCTTGCCGTGCGCGATCACGCTTTGGTCCTGCTCAAGAATCCGATGCTCGACCATGCTCGGTATGGCCTGACGCTGGATGTGATCAACACGTCCATTTACTGGGGATTCTTCGTAGTCCTGCTGATTGCCGGCGGGCAACTGGCAGTTGACGTTGGACGCATGGTAAGGGAAAGCTTGCGCCAGCGCGCGCGATCAATGCCTGAACCATCCGGAACTGTGAAGGGCTGAGTCTCTGACCGCTTGATCTGATTCCTTCAGGTTTGTGCTTTCCCACCCATTCGTCAGAAAAAAGGTGAATGAAGCGGGCATGGGGGATTTGAGGCGGGTCGGACTCCTGCTCCGAGGTTTCATTCTTCCGCGGGTTGGCAACGACGGTGGGAGGTTAGACCGCTTCTGGCTGTGGGAAGAAACAGCCGTATTACGGGATCTGGCAGACGGCCAGGATCCCGTTGTGCCAGCGGCGGGTCAGGCCAGCGGGTTCTGGATAGCGGACCAGGACCCAATCCACGCCGAACTGGGTTTTGAGGCGTTGAAAGTCAGCCAGGTGAAAGCTCTGCCAGCCCTCCTGCGCTGCCACTTGCCGCTCCCATAGCGGGGCCAGTTCGGGAACCTGGGTTGCGAGCGCGGTATCTTTATGCGCATCGGCGAGCATGCTGCGCTCGGCCAAAGCGCGGAAGCTCAGAAAGTCTTCACCCGGTTGGGACATATAGGCGGGGCCGACGGCGAAATAAGCTCCGGCTGGGGTGTTCTGCCGGATCCAGTTGAAGGCCTGAAGCCATGGGTTGGCTGTGGGCTGTCCGGGGAGCTCCAAATGCGAGTTGCCGCTGAATAACTGCCGCTGTGCGTAGAACATGCCCAGATTGATGACCAGAAGGAACAGGGCCCAGCGCCGGAGGTTGGCCTTCAGAAGGTATTTGCCGAGTAACCCGCCGCCGGAGAGTATGAGGAAGAAGTAAACCAGATGGAGAAAGCGCATGGGCTGCATTGGCATGAGCCGAACCAGAGACGGGTTGGCAAAGACGATGAGCGCGAACGCAAACTGAAAGACGCCATAGGCGAAGACTGCAAGCGCAAATCGAGCCACCACCTTATCGTTGAGCCTTTGCGCCACGCGCCAAAGCAGCCAGAAGAGGAAGATTGGGGCCAGGGCGCCTAGCCACTCGTACCAGGCCCATCGGGAGAGATGGAGGTAGTCTTTGGCGTCCAGCGCATGGCGCCACGCGGGGTTTGGGGACTCGAAGACCCAGGCCAGAGGCACGGTAGCTGCGGATACCGGAACTTCAGCCCGCCTCATGCCCCGTCTCATACCGCGCGACATGAGGGCGAACCATCGGTGCCGCGGTTCCGCTGTGGTCACGGTCAAGAGGAAACAGAACGACGCGCCAAACGCGGCCATGATGGGGTGAAGCAGGAAGGCGACCAGCAGTAAAGGCATTGCCACCCAGCGCCTGCCTGCCAGAATCTGCGCGACGGCTATTAGAATCAATGCGGTGGCCAGCGCGCGCGGATGGAGATACTGGTCGACCAGGGTGAGCGCGGTACCGGCGACCGGAAGGGTGAACATGGCAGCCACAAGCGCCACCGCAGTCCACTGCGCCGTTGGTTCTGGAAATAATGCGCGCGCGATTCTGATGCACGCCCAGAGAATGAAAAAGAGGCTTAGAACATGCCAAAGGAGCTCTGCCCAGGCGACAGGCATTCCCGTGGATCGAACGAAGCCGGCCATCCAGCGGTCAAATAGAGTGGCTTGAAGTTGGACCCGGAAGAAATCCGCGTCATGAGGAAAGAGGGCGGGGTTCAGGTCGGCTTTGACGGCGGCCAGATAGACACCGTCATCTTCAGCGCCGGGGTGGTAACCCATGACGGCAAACCCAAGCAAGGTAAAGAAGAGTGCTGGAAGGATCCCGGTTAGATAGTTGTATCGCTTCAAAACTGTTCGACCCCGTATACTAATTCGTAAACTGAAATGGTTCTGCCGTGGTAAAACGATCCTACATGTACCTAGACGAGGGAACAACGCTAGTGCTTACAGCGGCAGATGAGGGACAGTGCGCCCAGGAAAAGCTGGCGCTCGTGATTCCCACGCTGTGCGAAGCGGAGAATATCGGCGGATTGCTGGATTCTGTGCGCGCGGTCCTGGATCCCCTGAAGATCGCTTACGAGATTCTTGTTGTGGATGACGACAGTTGCGACGGAACCGGGGAACTGGTATCAGTGATTTCCCAGAAAGACCCGCGCGTTCGCTTGCTTGTGCGCAAGGGTGAACGGGGACTTTCAGGAGCCATTCTGCATGGCTGGCGGAATACCGACGCCGGCATTCTGGGTGTGATGGACGCCGATCTGCAGCATCCTCCGGAGCTGTTACCGGAATTGCTCGCGGGCATTCTGGAAGGCCGGGATATGGTTATCGGGAGCCGATACACGCCGGGTGGCGGCGTTGGCGGGTGGAACCCGATGAGGAGATTCTTGTCTGCCGCCGCGGTTTGGGTAACTTTGCCGGTACAAAGGCGACGGATACGCGCAAAAGATCCGATGTCCGGTTTTTTCATGCTGCGCCGGAATTGCCTGCAACAGATTCCATTTCAGCGCAGCGGCTTCAAGCTGCTTTTGGAGATTCTGGTGCGAGGGCGTATTCGATCGATCGCTGAAGTGCCCTTTGCCTTTGGCAGCCGCTACCGGGGAGCCAGCAAAGCCAACTTCAAGGTGGCATGGGATTACGGGCTGCTGCTGATTAGGCTCTACGCTTCGAGACTTGGTTTTGGCCGCGGGGCGAAGGCAGTCCAAACAGTGTCTCAATAGAACTTCCGGTCAGAAAACATTCAAGTTACATCGCGGGCAACAGTGTGCGCAGTAATAGAAAAGCGGCTACGCCGGCAAAGAATACCAGCGCCATTCGGATGCCCGGTTCGTGGTTGACCTCGGGCACCAGATCGGTGGCAGCGACGTAGAGAGCGACGCCGGCCGAGATGGGCAATCCGAAGGGGAGCCAACTGGGAACAAGCTCAATGATCAGCACTCCAGCGAGAGTTGCGGCGGCGAGGGCTATGGCGGAGTAGAGCGCCATGGTTCGGCTGCGGCCGCTGGCCAGCATGACACTGGCCATGGTGAACCCTTCAGGCGCCTTGTGCAGCAGGATGGCGAGGAAGATCAATATTCCGAGCCATTTAGAGACGACAAACCCTGAGCCGATGGCAACGCCGTCGAAAAGCGCGTGCACGCTGAGCCCGGCCATGACTGCGTTGCCGATGCGTTTTGAGACAAGTTCGTGGCCATGTGTTTCTTCGCCGAAGTGGAAATGGGAACTGATGGTGTGCTCGAGCAGATGCACCACGCAGTAGCCGGCCATGATGAGGATGGGCCCGAGTTGCGGGTTGAGCTTGAGGCTTTCGGGCGTCATCTCAATGAGGGCTGTGGCCATGAGGAAGCCTGCGCCGAGGGCAACGAAGTAACGCAGATAGCGTTCCACGCCGCGTGCGCGCACGAGCACCAGGCCGCCGGCCACATCGGCGAGGGCGGCGATCATGCCCAGAATCAGAGAGATCCTGAGCATCAGCTACCCGCTGTGACGGATGTGCATGACGTCTCCGTCCTGGACGATGTATTCCTTGCCTTCAAGACGGAGGGTGCCTTTGGCTCTGGCGGCGGCTTCGGAGCCGGCTTCGAGCAGTGCGTCCCAGCGGATGGTTTCCGCGCGGATGAAGTGATGCTCCAGGTCGGAGTGGATGGCACCGGCGCCCTGCGGCGCCTTGGAGCCCAGGGCGATGGTCCAGGCGCGGCACTCGTCTTCGCCGGCAGTGAAAAAGCTGATTAACCCCAGCAGTTCGTAGCTCTTGCGGATGAGGCGCACGAGTCCGCTTTCGTGCAGGCCGTAGCTGCCCAGGAACTCGGCGGCTTCTTCGTCGTCCATTTCGGCCAGCTCAGCTTCTACCTTGCCGCAAATGGCTGTAGCGCCAGCGTTTGAACGGGCGGCGACTTCGTCGAGTTTGAAGCGGCTTACGGCTGCTTCAAGATCTTTGCCGAGGGTTGTGCTCTCGCCGATGTTGACCGCGTAGAGGATGGGCTTCTGCGAGAGGAACATGAAGCCGCGGATGAGCTTTTTCTCTTCGGCGGTCATCTCCAGTTCGCGCAGAGGTTGTTCATTCTCAAGGGCTTGCTTGGAGCGCAGGAGCAATGCCTGCTCGCGCTCGAGGTCGCTGGTGCGACCTTTTTTCAGGTCCTTTTCGAGGCGTTCGAGGCGCTTTTCGACCTGGGTCAGGTCGCTGATCATGAGGTCGAATTCGACGTTTTTGATGTCGCGGAGCGGGTCGATGGGGCCTACGTGAGGGATGGAATCCTCCTCGAAAGCGCGCAGGACATGGATGAGGGCATCGACATTGCGCAGGCTGGTGAGGAAGGCGGTTTCCTTCAAGGCTTCCTGGCCGATGGCGGCGACGTCGACGTATTCCACGGTGGCGAATGTGGTCTTTTTGGGGGAGTAAAGGGCGGCGAGTTTTTCGAGGCGATCGTCCGGAACTCGTGCTATACCAATGTGTTCCTCGCGCGGATTGGAGTAGGCCTTCTCTTCAAGGCGGGCCTTGGTGAGGATCTTGAACAACGACGTTTTGCCCACTTGCGGCAGGCCGATAATCCCAGTCTTCATGCACGTCCTGTGGGGCTCCCGGGCAGGATGAGATACGCGCCTTGGGGCCTTTTCGATGATACAAGAGAGGCCAGTTGGCAGTTGTCAGTGAAGAAGTGAATCAGTGAAGAGGTGAAAAAGTGCCCGGATCAGGCTTTGGCGGAGGTTGGTCTGGAGGGTTTGCTTCAGGTGGCAAACGTTGGTCTGGAGGGTTAATGGTAAATCGATAAAGGTTTGCCTGGATTTACATAAAAGACCGAATTAGACACCAAAGAATTGCATAAAGGGAGGTGTTGGGTTGGTTGGGAATTGAACCTAATCGATGTACAGCTCACCAGAGAATTGCCCAAGTTTACCTAAGTGAAAATGTGAAACTGTGGTCTGGCGGGGGTCTGGGGGGACTTTGGGAGGACGTTACTCGATTCTTGTCTTGTTTTGTGGTCTGGATGAGCGCGGGTTTGGGGCGTCCGGTCCTAAAGGCCATCCATTGGCCGGCGGTATTCAGGGGCCTGAAGGTCCGTACGTCCTCCCTGGTGGACCGGCGCTAGAGAACAGGGAGCAGAGAACAGGGAGCAGGAACCAGGGGCTAGGGACTAGGGACTAGAGAACAGAGAACAGCGACCAGGGAACAGGGAATTGGGATTTGGTCCGGATTCTATCGCCTCACCAGATCCCGGTCATGATTGCTACGCCTATGTCCATGGGCCAATGGGCGAGGATCAGTGGCGAAAGGCGGCGGATGCGCAGGTAGACCAGCAGTACAAACAGGAGCAGAGGAATGAACAGGAGAAAGTGAAACGCAATGTAACGCCAATCGGGAATAAACGGGAACATGCAGTGCTGGGCGGTGAACCAGAATCCTGTAATGACAATTGCCGGCCAGGTGCGGCCGCTGAGCGCCTGCAAGCGGGGAAGGACGTAGCCGTTATAGGTCATTTCTTCCGTGGCGGACTGGATGACCCACCAGACTGCGACGCTGTATATCATGGCCCACAGGGGGAGCGCGTGTCTTTGCAAGACAAACGCCATGGGCACCTTTGACATGGAGCCGTATACGAGCCGGCCCGCGAGTTGACCGCCGGCGAAGCAGAGCGGGTAGGAGACGGCCAGGATGGCGAGTCCAATCCAAACGTCGCGTCCGCAGCGCATGCGGATGGGGCCGATCAAATCGCGGAGTCTAATGCCTTCACGTCGCGTGAAGTATCGCATGCCGAGGAGACAGCAGATATCGACGAGGGTGCCGTAGATAATCCACCAGCTGCCTGCCTCGCGAAAGGGCGCGGGCCGATGCAGGGCCAGGAAAATGAGGGCCAGCAGGCACTGAAATGTCAGCCAGAGCACAGTGCGCGCCGGGGCCAGCAAGAGCGGTCCGGCCCAGGGAATGCGGCCCGCCTTGACCCGCTCACGGATTTGTTCAGGCCTGTTGATGAGGACGGGAAGAGAAGAGACTTCGAGAGAGGGCGGCATGGCGTTCAGCCTCCGCCGCGGAGTCTAGCATCAGGTGGGCTAGCGGGGCTGTGATGGGGTCTGGACGGGCGGAGCGGGGAGCGTCGTTGCCGTCCCTACGGGACTCCGGATCGATTCTTGGTTTCGCTGACCCCACGTTGAAACGCGGGGCTAACAACCGATGCGCCTACGGCGCGAGCGACGGGACGTTATACGCGGGAGGTTTCGGCTTTGGCTACCAGCATCACGGTGAAGAGGCCGGCGAGAAGGATGACCAGTTCGACGTTTTCGCTGCGATTGTGGAGCTTGTTGAAGTCGATGGTGGAGGGGTCTGTGACGGCATTTGTGTTGATTGCGCCACCTGCGGAGATGCGGTCGCGCTCCATGGCCGGGATGATGATGAACTGCGAGAAGCCGGTCAAGGCGATCATGAGGACGATGAGCGCCATGGGGGCGAGCACAGCGCGCGG
>JBEKZG010000529.1:0-2859 GCA_049510095.1 Occallatibacter sp. | reverse complement strand
ACCGATGACAATTGAGACCAGTTTTGATTCGAATTACCGAAAGGTTCTGGTCGCCGCGCGCCGGGCCCGCCAGCTGCAGAGCGGTTCCCACGCGCTGATTCACAGCCAGTCGACGAAGGCCTGCCGCATTGCACAGGAAGAAATTAATGCCGGCAAGATTTCGTACGTGAAGACCACGGCTGAGGTGGTGAAGCCGCTGGTGGAAGGTCCGGCGATTCCTATACTGCTAAGTTAGCGTTTATGCGAGTCTTCCTCATCTCGCCACGCGCGTTTCATAATTGAAACGTTCTACAATCGAAGTATGCGAGTGACCGTCGGTGTCTCCGGGGGAATTGCCGCTTACAAGGCGGCGGAGTTAGTGCGCGCGTTGCAGCGCCAGGCCCTTGAAGTTCATGTTGTGATGACCGCGTCGGCTGGCAAATTTGTTCAGCCGCTGACCTTTGCCGCGCTCACAGGCCATAAGGTGATCACGAGCCTCTGGGAAGACTGGAGAGAAGGCGATGCCTCCGCCGACCAGAACGGCATTGAGCATATATCCGAGGCGCAATGGGCGGATGCGCTTGTGATTGCCCCGGCGACGGCCAACATTCTGGCGAAATTCGCGCACGGCATCGCTGACGATTTTTTGACCACGATGTACCTTGCGACGCAGGCACCGGTGCTGGTGGCTCCGGCGATGAACGTGAACATGTGGGAGCATCCGGCGACGCAGGCGAACCTTGAGATTCTGCGGCAGCGGGGAGTGCGGGTTGTGGAGCCGGGAACGGGCGACCTGGCGTGCGGTATGGTGGGCGCGGGACGGATGGCTGAGCCTGAGGCCATTGCCGATGCAGTGCTGAATGCGCTGGGACGGCGGCATGACCTGGCAGGGGAGATTGTGCTGGTAACGGCGGGCGGGACGCGGGAGGCGCTGGACCCGGTGCGGTACCTGGGCAACCGGTCGAGCGGGAAGATGGGGTACGCGCTGGCTGAGGCTGCGCAGAGCCGGGGAGCGAAGGTGATTCTGGTGAGCGGTCCGTCCGCGCTGCATGCGCCCGCGCATTGCGAGTTGGTGAAGATTACTACCGCGGACCAGATGCGGGAGGCGGTGCTGGAACGGATGGTGGAGGCCACGATGGTGATCAAGGCCGCCGCCGTGGCTGACTATCGTCCGGTGATGGTATCGGGACAGAAGCTGAAGCGCACGGGGCCGATGACGCTGGAACTTGCGCCGACAGAGGACATTCTGGCGGAAGTGGCGCGGCGGCGGAAGCCGGGGCAGCTGATTATTGGATTTGCCGCCGAGACCGAAAACCGGCTGGAAAACGGGCGCGCCAAGCTGCTGAAAAAAGGGGCGGATGCGATTGTGGTGAACGATGTGGCCGGGGAAGGCGTGGGCATTGACGCGGATACGAATGCGGCCACGTTTTTGACTGCGTCTACGGCGATTGAACTGCCGGAGATGGCGAAGCGGAAGCTTGCGGACCGGATTCTGGACGAGATATTGACTTTGCGGCGGCCACGGACGATGGTGCATGAATTTGACGAGCACGTGGACGAGAGATCGAAACAGGATGAAGTGCTGAGCCAGGCAGTTTTGCCCGTTGCGGCGAAGCGGCTGATTATCGAGGGGTAGACGACGTTGGCGCAGACCCTTGATTCCGCTATGAGGGAAGCCCTGATTGAGCGCGTGCGGTTCTATCGCGAGCTGGGGCTGACGGAGTTTTACCGGCGGCCGGTGGACGCGGCAACGACGTTAGTTGAGACCCAGGAAGCTATACAGAGTGAAGCTGTTTTGGAACTGGAGCCGGTGTCCGCCTTGATCGGGGAGTTGCCGGCGGCTGGTTCCGGACCGGAGAATCCAATTCCCCCTCGCAAGAGTTTTCCCACACATCCACAAGCGTTGGAAGTTGTTCCTTCGGCGGATCGCACCGGAGCTTTGCAATTGATTCGCGAAGACATAGGCGATTGCACGCGGTGCGCGCTGCATAAGGGGCGGAACAAGCTGGTGTTCGGCGACGGGTCGGCGAAGGCGCGGCTGATGTTTGTGGGCGAGGGGCCGGGTGCGGACGAAGACGCGCAGGGGATTCCGTTTGTGGGACGGGCGGGGCAGTTGCTGAACAACATGATTGCGGCGATGGGGCTGAAACGCGAGGATGTCTACATTGCCAACGTGGTAAAGTGCAGGCCGCCGGGCAACCGGACACCCGAGCCGGAAGAGGCCAATACCTGCTCGCCGTTTCTTTTCAGGCAAATCGACGTGGTACGGCCGCAGGTGCTGGTGGCGCTGGGGGCTACGGCGGCTACGTATCTTCTGGGGCAACGGCAGCCGCTGGCGGGGCTGCGGGGGCGGGTTCATGCGTTCCGCGGGATGCAGCTGATTGTTACCTATCACCCGGCGTTTCTGCTGCGCGATCCACGACAGAAGAAAGAAGCGTGGGCGGATCTGCAGATGGCTATGCGGGAGCTGGGGTTGAAGGGGCCTGGGAAGGCGTAAAGGCAGATTGCGGGTGCGTGTTCGAAGTCGAGATGCCCATTCCCGCAAAGAGTTGTGGAGCATGACAGACATGATCGACGGCCAAGTGATGTTCATCTGCGACATAATTCAGCACTCCAATCAGTCGCAGACATCTTCGCTAACTCCTCAGATCCAAATGCCGATACCTTCCACGATATGAAGCCGACATACGTGCGGCTGGGTGCGTTCCGTTATATTTTGCAGCTTGACCACATCGTTAACGACCGCGGTGGACGGAACCACCTCGACGGGAACAAATGACCTACCTCGCGACTGCCGTCCGCCATGCATCCGGTGACGATATTTATCCAGCGTCCTTAAGGCCAAGTCCCGCTGCCGGCAAAAAACTGCCCGCTTCAATC
>JBEKZG010000528.1:0-2866 GCA_049510095.1 Occallatibacter sp. | reverse complement strand
CCGATGAGCCCGGCTCATCCGGCCTTTACTTCAACGTGAACGCGTTCACCCCGGACGGCAGAGAGATGATTTATAGCGCGCCAGACGGCATCCATTCCCTGAACCTTTCCAGCCTTAAAACCCGGCTCATTGTGCCCAACGCGCCTGCCCCGCCAGGTGCTGTTCGCGGCACGCCTGCTTCCTATCGATTTGGCATGCGCGTCATCGTCGTGGGCAGAAAGACAAACTCCGTGTTTTTCTCGCGGATGGACCCGGCTTCAAATTTGTCCACGGTCTATAAGGCCGACGTCAATTCCGGTGAAGTTACGAAGCTGGTCACGCTGCCTCCTCGCGCTAGCGTCGCCACCATCAATGCCGACGAAACCATCGGCGTGGGAACGTATGAGGAAAACG
Organism: Occallatibacter sp.; assembly: GCA_049510095.1. Taxonomy (GTDB): domain Bacteria; phylum Acidobacteriota; class Terriglobia; order Terriglobales; family Acidobacteriaceae; genus Telmatobacter. The sequence continues at coordinate 2,473 of JBEKZG010000528.1, read as the reverse complement.
CAACGCCCGCCAGCCATGAGTATGGAAGCAATCGCGCCCCGCCCACAGTCAGTCCATCGCCTGCAACCAGGGCGGTGCCGCAGGCGGGAAACCTGGTTCAACCGGAAGGTAAGGGAGAGATGATGGAGCGGCGTCTGGCTGCCCGCATCCCAGTAGTCCTCTTTACCGTCGATCTGACCAGCGGCAATGTGACGCCTTTGCTGCACTCTACCGACTGGATCGGGCACATGCTCTTTTCGCCCGTCGATCCGACGCTATTGATGTATTGCCACGAAGGTCCATGGCAGAAGGTGGATCGCATCTGGATGATTCACACCGATGGAACGCACAACGAACTTATCCATAAACGCACGATGGACATGGAGATTGCGGGACACGAGTTCTGGGGCCTGGATGGCGAGTCCATTTGGTACGACTGGCAGTACCCCAAGGGAGAAGACTTCTTTCTTGCCGGCTACAACCTGGAAACGCACAAGCGGGTCGCCTACCATTTGCAGCGCAACGAGTGGTCGATTCACTTCAACCTCACCCAGGGAGAGACCTTGTTCGCTGGCGATGGCGGCGATCCTGGGCAGGTGGCCAAGGCGCCCGATGGCGAATGGATCGAGCTCTTTCGCCCACAAATGCTTACCGTCTCTCCAGGAGCTCTCGTTGAACCTGAATTTTGGCAGCCGGGAATCCTCCACTCCGAACACCTGGTCAACATGGCGGCGCACAACTACCGCCTTGAGCCCAATGTTCATTTCTCGCCGGATAAGAGGCTCGTCATTTTCACCAGCAACATGTTCGGTCCCAGTTATGTCTTTGGCGTCGAGGTGTCCAAGGCGGACAATCCTTCGGCCTCGGATGTTCACTCCACACCCGAGCTGGCGCGTCAGTTCAATCCATCGGGCCAGGCGCCCTCTCATCCGTAGCCTCGGGAGAGCAGAATGGGAAGCTTGCGGCGCAGGCTGGAATCTAAAAGCAATTTCAATCTGAATGAATGCCAGATAGACGAGTTTCGCGCTACCGCGAACCGCAAGGACAAAAGGATGAAATCTCGCCCACGCCAAATCGCATCGATGGTCCGTCGTTTTGTAATCGGCAAGTCCGCAATGTTGGCGCTATTGGTCTCTGTCTCGGCTGCGCTGCCTGCCCAGGACTCCATCGCAGGACTCCGCCGGCGCTTCCAGGATCCCCCCGCGGATGCGCGGTCCATGATGCGCTGGTGGTGGTTCGGTCCCGCGGTCGTAAAGCCCGAGCTCAAAAAAGAGTTGGAGACCATGCAAGGCGCGGGCATCGGAGGGGTTGAGATTCAACCCGTCTATCCGCTGATGCTGGACAACGAAGCCGCCGGCATTCGGAATCTTCAGTATCTGTCGCCGGAATTTCTCGACGATGTCAGCTTCGCCAACACCACCGCCCGCTCGCTTGGCCTGCGCGTCGACATCACCCTCGGAAGCGGCTGGCCCTATGGCGGCCCAAAAACGACCTTGGCCCTGGCGGCAGGGCGGCTCAAAGTTGTCGCCATTCCCTTCACTCGCGCAAAGGTTGAAAAACCGCCGCTCGCGGAAGGAGACAGCTTCATCGCCGCGTTTGCTGTTACCGGTACCGGGAAGTCCTTCGATCCCGCCTCCGCCAAGCGCCTCGACCTAGCCGGTGATTCCGTTTCTACCGCCCAGAACGCCGGTACGGCGCTCTTCTTCATCTCCAGCCACACGCGCCAAATGGTGAAGCGCCCGGCGGCGGGAGCCGAGGGCTTCGTGCTTGACCACTTCTCCCGTGCCGCCATCGACGAGCACCTGGCCAATGTGGCTACCCCGCTGTTGAATGCGTTCGGCGACCATCCGCCGTATTCCGTGTTTTCCGATTCGCTTGAAGTTTATGATTCCGACTGGACCGCGGACTTGCCCGCCCAGTTTCAGAAGCGGCGTGGCTACGATCTCATCCCTCACCTGCCCGAGTTGCTGGCTGGGGGAACGCCGCAAGCCGATGCAGTCCGTCACGACTGGGGCTTGACGCTCTCCGACTTGATTCGCGAGAACTACCTCGCGCCACTTACCAGCTTCGCCGAGGCTCACCATACCCGGTTCCGTTCGCAGACCTATGGCCAGCCCGCGGTCACCCTCGCCGATGAGGCCGTTCCAAACCTTCCTGAGGGCGAAGGCCCGCAATGGCGCACGTTTTCATTTACCCGCTGGGCCAGCTCAGCCAGCCACCTCTACGGGCGCAACATCACATCCGCCGAGACCTGGACATGGCTTCATTCCCCCGCGTTCCGCGCCACTCCGCTGGATATGAAGGCTGAAGCCGATCGCATGTTCCTTCTTGGCGTCAACCAGTTTGTCGGCCATGGCTACCCGTACTCGGCTCCCGCCGCGGGCGAGCCGGGATGGTCGCTCTACGCGGCTGCGGTTTTCAACTCCCACAACCCGTGGTTTCCGGTCATGCCGGACGTTACAAAGTACCTCCAGCGGGTGAGCTGGCTGCTTCG
>JBEKZG010000527.1:0-2868 GCA_049510095.1 Occallatibacter sp. | reverse complement strand
GTCTGGATCGTCTCCGGCTTGTGGGGCGGTTATACCGCGTCCAATGTGCTGAAATGGTACTGGTGGCGCTTCAATGGGTGGGGCTATTTCTGGGGCATGCTCACCGGAATAGCCTCCGCGCTCGGAACGCCAAAAATCGTCGAACATATCCCGTTCGTGCAGCATCTGCTGGCAACCTACTCCATCAACATGGAAGTCGTGTTCATCTTCCCGCTGGTGCTGGCAATCTCGCTGATCGGCTGCCTGCTCGGCACGCTGCTCACCAAGCCGGAGTCCGATGAGGTGCTCCTGGACTTTTACCGCCGCGTCCGGCCCTGGGGATTCTGGGGCCCGGTGCTCAAGAAGGTTCTCGCCGAGGATCCCAGCTTCAAACGCAACATGGATTTCCCCCGTGACATGTTCAACATTGCGGTGGGCATCGCTTGGCAAGTCGCTCTGGTTGCGCTGCCCCTCTACATAGTGATCCAGGAGTTCTACCGCGCAGGTCTCGCGCTCGCAGTCATACTGGGCACGTCCGCGATTCTCAAATTTACCTGGTTCGACCATCTCAATGAGCGCGAGGTCGAGACAGACAAGGCCGCGGCGCACGATGAGGCCGTCACCGCTAAATGACCAGACCGGCATGACCAGAACGAGCAAATTTTTGATGTCCATTTATCCGTTCCGGGAGCCTGCCACGATATTCTTCATGCAGGAGATCATTGCAAATGATTCAACCGGTGCTCCTCTTCCTTGCCGCCGCCGGGCTGCTGACCATAACGCCAGGCGTAGATACCGCCATGGTGCTGAGAACCTCAGCCGGATACGGACCGCGTGATGGGGCAGCTGCGTCTCTCGGCATCTGCCTGGGCCTGCTGGCTTGGGGAATGAGCGCTGCCTTTGGTTTGACGGTGCTCTTAACAGCCTCCGCACTGGCCTTTACCATTCTGAAGTGGGCGGGCGCGGCTTACCTCGTTTATCTTGGCGTTAAGCTACTTACAAAACCGCGAGGTTCTTTGACCGGGGATGATGCAGTGTCAGGTAGCCCGGCCAAAGGCAAGGGAAGTATGAGTACTTTCTATCGGGGTTTCCTGAGCAACATGCTCAACCCCAAGGTCGGAGTGTTTTACGTATCCTTTCTTCCGCAGTTCATTCCACATGGCGTGAACGTTGCGGGTTTCTCGTTACTGCTTGCGGGGCTCCATGTGTTGATGACCATGGTGTGGTTCTCGCTCCTGATTGCTCTCACGGTCCCTCTTGGCCGCTTCCTTTCAAGGCCACGAGTCGTTAGGAATCTTGACCGATTGACCGGCTGTGTATTCATCGGCTTTGGTGTCAGGCTGGCTGTGGCGAAACGAGCTTAGGTATCGGCTGGACCAGGCCCAGGTTAGCTCCGCAACGATGCTAATGCGGAAACAACACTTGCGGTGGCAAGTGTATTCTGCTGCGGACGTGGCAAAGCGTGACTGATTATCCGAGTTCGGTCACAGGCAATGCCCGAAAGCTGTTCGGAAATGGAAAGCTGTTCGGTGTGCGTGAGACGACTCCGCCGGCGGTCACGCGTGATTTGCCGATTACGTTTCGGACGAATTCCAGATTAACTGTGTCACCGAGGTCTGGGAGTTCCGTCCATTTCGCTTCAAACAGCTCCAGGCTCCCGCCAGCATCCACAATGAAGTCCACTTCTCGGGTTCGGTCACGCCAGAAGAAGAGACTGCCTGCGCGTCCGGCGCGGCGTTCGCGGTCCCGCAACTGGGCGAAGACGAACGTCTCCCATACTGTCCCCGCCGCGGGTGATTGCCGAAGAGCCTCCACGGATCGAATACTCAGCAGAGCGCAAAGCAGGCCAGTGTCTGCAATGTAAGTTTGGGACTTTTCACGATGGACTTGGTTCGGTTAGAGAACCATGGTTCAAGCAGTACGGCCTGGCCGGCAGCTTCCAACATGGAAAGCCATTGATTTGCCGTCGATGGTGCAATGCCGACATCCCGCGCCAGGTCCGCTTTGTTCAGCAGATTTGCGGAACGCAGAGCGCACGCGCGCAGGAATCTCTCAAAATTCCGCAGGCTGCCAACATTGGCTAGGAAAGCTCTGAAAAAGTAGAAGTCTTGAAAGGGCACGGCTTCAGCCGTGCCGCAAAACGCGCTAAACAAGAGCGACTTTAGTCCCCAAGGGAAGGTTCTGATTGAATTCCGCCACTTGTTCAGAGGCTCCCTAGGGCGCGCACGTCGCGTTCCAGGTATGTTGCGAGATAGGAATTGTAGAAGGCGACCGAATCAATATCTGGGTTGGCGTATAGCTCGGGGAAGCCGCCGCGCACGATGGCGGATTCGAGTTCCGTATTCGGCAGCGCTTCTCGGATCTCGGCAAATGAGAGCGTCTCCAGTTCCACGATGTCGGCCCTGCCCGCCAACGATTCGGAGACGTTCTTCATCAGAGTGAACTTCTGCGACCCGGTAAGCAGGAACTGTCGGTTGCGCGTGCGGTGGGCATCCACGGCCACCTTCAGGTGGCGAAAGAGGCCGGGCGCATATTGAACCTCATCAATGATGACGGGGGGAGGATTGCGCTGAAGGAAACGCTCCGGTTCCTTCTCGGCCTGCTCGGCTTCGGTGGGGAGATCAAGCGATACGAACCCATAATCCGGAAACAGGCGTCGGAAAGTGGAGGTCTTGCCGGTCTGCCGCGCCCCGGTCAGGACGATCGCGGGCCGCGTCTTCGCAGAGCGTTTCAGGCGACCCTCAACATCGCGCGAAATCCACATTTGCAAAATATACGATACGATCGCATATTTTGCATGCGGAAACGCTGCCACAGAATCTCAATGGTTTCAGATGCATTCAGGACAGAAGACGGGTAGACGTGTTCCCCTTGCCACCCCGGCGATAG
>JBEKZG010000526.1:0-2894 GCA_049510095.1 Occallatibacter sp. | reverse complement strand
ACCTCCGCCCTATTCTATCTTCCGATTTCACTGGTGATCGGTACGGCTACTCTTCAAAGCCAATCTCTGAGCATCAAGGCATTTGCCGGTGCCCTCGTGTTGGGGTTATGCCTTCTTGTGTTCGTGATCTGGTACGGATTGTTCCATTTTGCAATATGAATGCTTGAATGCCCGGACGCGACCGCGGGCCTGAGAAATCCCGACCTGCAAACCCATTTTTCGGCAATTCTCAAGGGGTCTGCAAGCAGATCCGCAGATAGCGAAATTCCTCTAATGTGGTTGTACCTGATCGAGTAATCCGCCAAGTCGAGATCTCAAAGCCAGAAGGGCAGCATTCAAATCCTGCAGCATCGCCTCTCGATCAGCGAGTTCGCCGGCTGTGGCTTGCGTGTGCTCGTCAACATCGCAAGTGACGCTTTGAAGGCTGGAACTCTTCTTGTCGTGCTCGTCCACCTGCAGTCGATTCAACTGTCGCCAGAGGGCTGGCAACTGAGAAACATACATCCCGCCCTCCGGGCCAGGCACTGAAATCAATGCCAGAACCGTAGGTGGGTAACTACTCTTACTATTTGGGGGAACTCCCAGAATCTGGGCCAACATGTTCAAGGGCGATTGGACCAATTGCTTGGGCCCGGGCCTGCTCGAATGCACCAAGGTCAGCGCCAGCACTGAACCGCCTCCAACCAAGCCAACTACCGTTCCAGCGTGGCTCAGGTTGCTGGTTAAGCCCATCGCCGAACCTGCAGTACCGGTATGCCGGTCGACACGCCCCCGGCGAGCGCACCCAAGAAGAATGAGAGAGAGAGCAGGCCAAACACCGCAGCTTGGCGTTTCGCTTTTGGGCTGCCGACTCCGAATAGCGATTGAAATATGGCCTCCCCGAACTGCCGCAGATTACCTGTCGGCATGGTTGATGCGTAAGTCCATCCCTCAACATGCGAAAAGAAGCAACTTTTAACCGCGATCCCGAAGGAGATAATCGAAACGATTGCTGCGCTCGAGAACCCGGCGGGCAACGATCCGATCGCTATCAGGAGTGCGATTCCAATGCCGATGGCAATGGCCTGCTGGTTCGCGGTCACCCGCTTCTGCATCCGGGACTTGAGCATTGCGCCGGTCAGCGCACCGGCCAGATAGGTGGTCACCGGGAGCAGCAGTCGGGCAACGCGCGTCCAGTCGCCATGCGCCATCGATACCGCGGAGAGCACCAGGTTAGCCGTCATGACATTCGCGAAGACATGCCCGTGATCGAGGTAGGAGAAAGCATCCAGAAATGAGCCTGTGGCCGTGAGAAGCATCGCCACTGCTAACGAGTTGAAGATTGTCTCCGGTTCACCGCCGATAGGCGCGCCCACGGGATCGGAATGCGTTTCAGTCATTGGAAATCACCTCAAGAGAGAACTTCGTGACCCTGCCAGCCTTCGAGGAACCCAGCCAATTCAAAGCTCAACGTCAGCCGCGTCGATCACACAGAGCGACCAGAAAGAACGCGGAACGTTCAGTCCCCACCAAACCGCAGACTTCCTCTGCGGTCCGTTCAATCGTTGCCCAGGAATTCCTAGAACTCCACCTTTGTCCGGAATCCAAAAACCACTGCGCTATGGCTTCCTCCGCCCACATTTCGGTAGTACTGCACCACAGGCTGCAGCAGTAGCATCGGTGCCACATCCAGAAGCGCGTTGCACTCGAAGGCATCCTCGTCTTTCCAGGGAGCAGCGCCCGGTGGAAGGAATTGTGAACTCAGCGTGTTTCGCACATAGCCAATGGACACCGTGTTGTGAAACTGTACGGGAATCGGCTCGTTGAAGCGCAACCCAGCGGTGAGTTCCTTGTTGTTGCGATTAACGTCCGCTGGACTCCAGTCATATGCGAATGTTGCGTCCAAGCCCTTTCCCCCTGCGGGGTCCACACGCCAAAGAGCCTGACTCGCCATCCAATACAAAAGGTAGTTCCCCGAACGTGGCTCCGCGCTCATCGGTGAAACGAACTTGCCGGGATTGTACGAGGCGCCGAACTGATACAGGCCTGAATACCCCTTGCGCTCCTCGACGGTGTCAAAAGCGCGCACGGACGACGCTTTCTTCCCCGGGGTGAATCCGATCTCCGACAGGCTTACCGGCACTCCACGAAACTGCGGGACGAATCCTGTAAGATTATGCGCATAGGGAGTGCGGTCTTCGGCCTCCACCATCGACTTCACATACACGTGCTCAGCTGGAACAACCCTTACTTCGATCGCCGGCGTGGACGGAGGATCGTACGATTCGTAGTTCGTAAACAGGTTGCCGAGGGCATACCCCATTGGCTCGAAAATGAAAGAGGAACCGTCATGTTGCGCCCCGTAAAAGTCCTGGCCGCCAAACTGCCCAATTCGACCAGTCACGCGGTCCTTCAGCCAGCGCTTTTCCAACCACCAGGAATCGAGACGGAAAGTGTTTCCGCTGGCCATGCCACTTGGCCCCGTCAATGCGCCTAGATAGTTTCCGAGGTTCGCTCCCGTCTGCCAAACCGCGGTCAAATGAAAGTACAAGCCTTGCCGATGGAGCAAGGCGCCGAAATCGACATCCACGCTCCCTCGAAAACGGTTCCAGCTCGCCAGGCGCTCCCTCTGCTCGCTCTTGACGTTCCAAAGACTATCGCTGATGTACTGCAGATCGAATCTGACACCCCGTTCCTCAAGCCTCGACCGCGCACCTCCCCAGTCTCCAAAGACATGGCCCAGTGGGCCCTGCCCAGTCTCATGGCTGTCCGGACCGCCAAGCGCTCCATCTCTCGCGGCCTGACAGGCGGCGAGCGGTCCGGAGTTGCTCAGCGTGAAGCCCAGGACCGCCATCAACAAACCCGCAACCGCTCGCATGCCCTGATCTCCTCTTCAGGCGGCCGCGGCCACTTCC
>JBEKZG010000525.1:0-2895 GCA_049510095.1 Occallatibacter sp. | reverse complement strand
CTGGGAGCTGATTCCACGGCGGCAGGAATGGTTTTCCTGGTGCTGGTGGTTTGGTCGGCGACGCAGGCCGGGATATGGCTTGCGCTGTTCGTGGCGGTGCTTTGCGCACTTTCGTTCGATTATTTTTTCCTGATTCCTTATCACACATTGCGACTGGCCGGCGCACAGCAGTGGGTGGCCATGTTTTCATTTGTGGCCAGCTGCCTGGTGGTAGGCCGGGTGGCGGAGCGGGCGCGGAGGCAAACAAGCCAGGCGGAACAGCGGCGGGAAGATGTGGAGCGGCTTTACGAACTGAGCCAGGAGATGATGCTGCACGAAGACGCCGCCGGTCTTATCCACGATTTGCCGCGGCTGATCGACCGCATTTTCGCACTGGACGGGGTAGTTCTGTATGTCTGCGACCAGGACCAGTTTTACTCGTCGCGGGCTGAACTGCCGGTAAGCGTGCAGGCGGGCATGCAATCGATGACGCAGGGGATGAATCCGACCATCGCGAGCAGTTCGGGGTACTACACAATGCCGTTGACGCTTGGCATGCGGGCGGTAGGGGCTCTTGGCTGGAAGCCGGCGTCGCTTTCGCGTGAAGTGGCCACGGCGGTGAGCGCGCAGGTTGCGATTGTACTCGCGCGGTCGATCGCAATCGAGGCCTCGGCGCGGATGGAGGCTGCCCGCGAGGGGGAACGGCTGAGGACAGCGCTGATTGACTCATTGACCCACGAGCTGCGGACGCCACTGACATCAATCCGCGCGGCGGCGACTACGCTGCTGGAAGCGAGCGGGCTGGATGAGGCGGGGCGGCTGGATCTGTTGGCCATTGTGGACGAGGAGGCGGAACGGCTGGACCTGCTGATTGGAGAAGCCGTGGAGATAGCCGAGATCGATGCGCACGTGGTGCAGGTGCATCTGGCTCCGCAGCATCCGCGGGCGCTTCTGGAGCAGGCGGTTGAAGAGATGCGCGCAGCTCTGGCGAAGCACCGGGTGAATGTGGAGGTGGGTGGTGGAGACGAACCGGCATGGTTCGATCCGCACCTCTTGGGACGCGTGTTGCGGCATTTGCTGGAGAATGCGGCGAGCTATTCGCCGGTCGGGAGCCGGATTCAACTGAGCAGCCGGCGCGAAGGGGATCGGCTGGAGTTTTATGTGGAAGACAACGGGCCGGGGATCGACGCGCTGGACTTGCCGCTGATTTTTGAGAAATTCTACCGGGGCAAGAAGGGCGCCAGCGCCGGGAAGGGATCGGGGATGGGTCTGGCGATTGCGCGTGCGATCTTGGCGGCGCATGGAGGGGGGATTGAGGTTGCCAGCGTGCCGGGTAAGGGTGCGCGATTCAGGTTTTGGGTGCCGCTGGTGGAGCGGGAGCCGGGTAACGCGGCTTAATCCACCGACTTAAGGGCGCATTCACACTGGTTCTTCGCTCCAGTCGCATGGGATTACGCGGCGTTTGTCCGAGCTTTCTTCCGCCCATTCCAGCAGACGGGCTGTGCGCCATGCTTCCACCGGGGTGATTGGAGCGGTGGCTTTGCCCAGGAGCGCGTCGCGGACGGTGGCGTAGTAGAGGCGGTAATCGCCGGGGATGGGGGTAACGGGGCGTGTGACCATGCCGCCGTCGACGTCGACATGAAGCATGCCCCAGTTGGCTGTGGGTTCCTGGCCCCAATGTGGATCGGCGATGCGGGTGACCATGTTCAGTGCGGCTTCCTGCGGGTCCAGGCCGGATTTGAGGTAGTTGCCCTTTGTGCCGCGGAGATGGAAACGCGGGCGTGGCGGTGACGACAGGCAGTTGGCGCCGAGGACTACGGTTAAGCCTGGGTACCGAAGGCGGAGGGTGAAGGCGTCGTTGACGCGAGCCCATTCGCGCTCACAGAGGATGTCGGCGGAGACGGACTCCGGTTTGCCGAAGAGCACGAGTGCCTGGTCGGCGATATGGGTGCCGAGATCGAGGAGAACGCCTCCGCCGGCGGAGGGGTCTTCTTTCCAGAGGCGGTCGGATGGAGGGTTGGGACGCCAGCGGTCGAAGCGGGACTCAAGATAGACAACATGGCCGAGAAATCCTTCATGCAGTAGATTCTTGATTGTCTGGAAGTCGCTGTCCCAGCGGCGGTTAAAGAATGGGATGAGGTGGACTTGTTTGGCGGCTGCGAGCTGGATGAGTTGCGCAATTTCGCCTGAAGTGGTGGACATGGGCTTGTCCACGATGACGTTTCTGCCTTCTGCGAGGATCTGGCGGGCGACCTGGAAATGAGTACCGCTGGGGGTGGCAACGACGAAGAGGTCGAGCGACTCGTCGGCTAGCATGGCGTCGAGGGAACGGTAGGTGGTGATGCTGGGATAACGCTGGGAGGCATTGTTGGGGTTGCGGGCATTTGAGGAATTGCGTTCCAGGACGGCGGCGAGTTCGAGGCCGTCAACGGAGGAGATGAGCGGGCCATGGAAGACGCGGCCTGCCATGCCGAAGCCTACTAGACCTACGCGAATCATGCGGCACCTCTGGTGTTTGGAAATAGGGGAGTGAATTCGGGGATGTATTTCGACCCATCGTGTGTGCTGATATGTTGTCTCATTTGGTCTGCAGCCAAAGGCTGGCGGGGAAATGTCCTGAAGTAGGGCCGGCCGCCAGTCCATCATTGTTCTTAGCAGGACGGTAATCCGTCAACAATTGTTGCAGACGATCCGAATAATCGTAGTGCAGCGCCGAGAGGCACGAAAGAACTGATAGCTTCCGATTGTTGACCAGCAGAGCCGCCAACAGTGCTGTTTCCTGCCACCAATAAGGCATCGAGAACACGTCCCGAGGGTAGAGATAGGGCAGGTATACATCGTGAATGTGAATTGTAATTCCGGGTGGGAGATTGGGGATGATCTCAACGTAAATGCGAATAACATCTGAGCCGACTT
>JBEKZG010000524.1:0-2900 GCA_049510095.1 Occallatibacter sp. | reverse complement strand
CACGGCAATCGTCTCGTCCTTCTTCTTGTCCAGCCCATAAGCCAACGCAGCCGCCGTCGGCTCGTTCACAATCCTCTTCACATCCAGACCGGCAATCCTGCCCGCATCCTTGGTCGCCTGCCGCTGCGCGTCGTTGAAGTACGCCGGCACCGTGATCACGGCTTCCTTCACCGTCTCGCCCAGATAAGCCTCGGCGCTCTTCTTCAACTTCTGCAGAATCATCGCCGACACTTCCGGCGGCGTGTACTCCTTGCCCTGCGCCACCACGGCCACGTGGTCGCCCTGCTGCACCACCTTGTAGGGCACCATCTTCATCTCATCGTTCACTTCGTTGAAACGGCGACCCATAAACCGCTTGATCGAGAAAATCGTGTTCTCCGGGTTCGTAATCGCCTGGCGCTTCGCCACCTGGCCCACCAGCCGCTCACCGCTCTTCGAGAAAGCGACAATCGACGGCGTCGTCCGCGCACCCTCCTCATTCGCAATCACTTTGGGCTCCCCGCCCTCCATAACCGCAACACACGAGTTCGTCGTCCCCAGGTCGATCCCAATAATCTTTGCCATGTTTGAATTCCCGCCTCTTCGATAAATTTCTGACTCCTATAAGATGCATGATTGAGTCAATTAGTGTCAACTTTATTTGATTGCATCTCGATAAACTATTCGCCCTCAACCAGCATCTCGCAGCAAAACCGCCCAACCCGGCCCCTCCGCAGTCAGCTCCCCTCGTCTTTCCCGCCGTATTACCGCCTTCTCAACGCCCAATCCAGGTAAAACGCATGTCCAACCATTGCCGTACAAACGTCTTGCAAGCGTCTTACACCGTCTAACACTCGCGCTGAAAGTCCCAGGCCGTGTCTTACACCCTCGCTCCCCCGTCCCCCACCACCCCTAACCCGCACAGCCTCAACACCCGTAACCGCCCTCACACACATTTGAACCCCAATCGGTTAATCTCGATTGTTCCCTTTCTCCATGACCACCGCCGCCGCCCAAGCTCGCTACCCGCTCTCTCAGGGCGTCAACCCCTGGCTGGTCACCGTCTCGGTCATGCTCCCCACCTTCATGGAGGTGCTTGACACCGCCATTGCTTCCGTCGCCCTGCCTTACATTGCCGGCTCCCTCTCAGCCTCCAATTCCGAGGCCACCTGGGTCCTCACCAGCTATCTGGTCGCCAACGCCGTCATTCTCCCCGCTTCCAACTGGTTCGCCCGCCGCTTTGGCCGCAAGCGCTTCCTGCTCTTTTGCGTAATCATTTTCACCATTGCCAGTTTCTTCTGCGGCGCAGCCCCGTCGCTCGGAATTATTCTCCTGGCCCGCGTCTTGCAGGGAGCGGGAGGCGGCGCGCTCCAGCCCTTGTCCCAATCCATCCTGCTTGAAAGCTTTCCCGTCCAGAAGCGCTCCATGGCCATGGCCGCCTACGGACTGGGAATCGTGGTCGCCCCGGTGCTCGGACCCACGCTCGGCGGCTGGCTGACCGATACCTTTAGCTGGCGCTACGCCTTCTACATCAATATCCCCGTAGGCATCCTTGCCGTCTTCATGATCGCCCGCTTTGTCCACGACCCGCCCTACATCAAAAACGCCAAAGTCGGCCCCTTTGACAACATCGGCTTCGGCCTTCTCATCGTCTGGACAGGCTGCCTGCAAATCGTCCTCGACAAAGGCCAGGAAGATGACTGGTTCGGCGCGATGTGGGTCCGCTGGGCCGTGGCCGCGCTCATTGCCGGTTTGATCGGATGGATCTGGCACTCCTGGACCCATCCCAAAGGCCTAGTCGATCTCCACATCCTCAGGAACCGCAACTTCCGCACCGGCTGCTTCCTCATCGCGCTGCTCGGCATGTGCATCTACATCACCATCGCCATCCTCCCTCTCTACTACCAGGAGGTCCTCGGCTACACCGCCTTCACCGCCGGCCTCGTCGTCGGCCCGCGCGGCATAGGCTCCTTCATCGGGTCGCCCATGGTAGGCTTCCTCGGCTCCCGCATCGACAACCGCAAGCTCCTCTGCGCCGGATTCGTCGCCTTTGGCGTCTGCGCCATGGTCTTCGGCACCGTCAACCTCTCCATCGGCCCCTATACTCTGCTCATTCCCATCACCCTCACCGGCTTCGCCCTCAGCTTCGTCTTCGTCCCGCTGGCCACCATGACCACTTCCACCCTCAGCCGCGAGGAAATGGGCAACGCCACCGGCCTCTTCAACATGCTCCGCAACATCGGCGGGTCCATCGGGATTGCGATGGCCACCACCGCCCTCATCCGCCGCTCCGCCCTTCACCAGACTGAAATAGGCGCAGCCATCCCGCCCTACGTGCTCCAGCAGAAATCAACAGCGCTCGCCGCATTCCTCGCCCATCACGTAGGACACGCACAAGCCAGACCCGGCTCCTTCGGCATGATTTATGGATTAATGGAGCAGCAATCCGCCCTGATGTCCTACGTCGACGTCTTCCGCTGGACCGCCGTCCTAGCCTTCTTCTGCGCCTTCGCCGTATGGCTCTTCAAGAAGCCCGCAAAGAACGTAGCCCCACCCCCCGGCGCGCATTGAGGGAGGCGCCAGTTGGTTGCATGAATCAGGTTTTGAAAGGGCACGGCTTTAGCCGTGCCACAGAAGCAGAATGAAACTCCGGCTTTAGCCGCTGAGGGATGTTCTACGTCGGCCGGGCATCATTTATGCACCTGGTTCTAATTCATAGCTGTCCCCGCAACGCCCTCTCAATAACAGATCTGAGATCCGCGAGCATTTCACCTGCAACTCTTTCTGCAAACAAGGCCATGCGTATCTGTAGAACGCCAGAAACAGAAGGAATAACTTCGCTGACGCGGGCTACAAATGACTCCTTGCCGTCTGCACGATCTAGTCGAATATCGTCGTCAACGCCCGCATCTTTCGGTAAG
>JBEKZG010000523.1:0-2908 GCA_049510095.1 Occallatibacter sp. | reverse complement strand
CCGTGTGCAGCAGCTTCACCGCCACCGTGACCTTGTCGCCCGGCTTGGCCTGGTCGAACAGCACCACCGGCTCCAGGTCATCGCCCATCGCCACGCGCCGCCCGTTGAAGTAGAGAATCTCCGGCATCGGCCCGTTGGCTTCGGCGTGGAACTGAAACCAGATCCGCGATCCCGTCAGGTCATATCCATACAGCGTTGCCGGAACCTCGTACGTCTGCCGGAACCACACCGCCTCATTCGGCGCCTTCTTCCCCGCCTCAATCGTCTGCCATCCGGCCTCGTCCACATTCACTGCTTCCCCGTGCGCCAAATCGCCGGAGTGCATCTTCCACACTCCATCCGGCAGCACGCGCAGGTTTGACAGCCGCTCCACCACCGCGCGCGATTCCGGCGGCAAATTGCTCACCGTCTTCGCAGCCTCAGCCGCAAGCTTCGCAGCCTCCACAGCCGTTTGTGCCCGCATCTGGCACGAGACAGCAAAGGTTATGGCTGCGGCTAAGAACATCAGGAACACGGGAAGATTAACGCGCGGTTTCGAAACGGCATTCATTGTGGAATGACTCCCGGAAGCATGTTAAGCGATCAGCGCCCACTCAAGCTGGAGGTCGCAACTGATCCTTCATTCACGTCTTCACTCGTTCACTGTTCACTGACAACTGACAACTGACAACTGACAACTGACAACTGACAACTAGCGTTACACCCACCCGCCATCCACCACATAGCTCTGGTTGGTAATCGCGCTCGAGTCATCCGCGGCCAGAAACAGCACCAGCCGTGCCACATCCTCCGGCTCAATCTCCCGCTTCAGCGCCTGGCTCGCCAGAATCTCCGCCTTGTACTCCGGCGTATTCACCAGCCGTTTCTGTTTCTCCGTCGCAATCGCGCCCGGCAGCACCGCATTCACGCGAATATTGTCCGCGCCCAGTTCATGCGCCAGCGTCCGCGTCATTCCCACAATCGCCGCCTTCGCTGTGATGTAAAGCGGCAACCCCGTCGACGGAATCATCCACGAAATCGAACTCATGTTAATAATCGATCCGCGCCCCGCCCGCCGCATCGCCGGCAACACCGCCTGAATCATGAAAAATAGCGGGCGCAAATTGATGCCCATCGACCGCTCCCAATATTCCGGCGTCACATCATCAATCGAATGCCGCTGATCGTTGGCCGCGTTATTCACCAGCACGTCCACCGTGCACAACGCGGCCAGCACCTCATCCACGCCGCGGTGCAATGCCTCAACATTCGTCAGGTCGCAATGCAGATTGAGCGGCGCAATGCACCCTTCCACCGCCAGTTCTTCCGTCAGCCTCTGCCCCGCCTCATCCTGTATATCGAAGAACGCAACCCGCGCCCCTTGCCGCGCAAAGTGCGTCACAATCGATTCGCCGATTCCCGTCGCCCCGCCGGTAACCAGCACCACCCGCCCCTCAAGGCTGGGATACCGCGCGAATTGCGAGTCGTGCTCTCTGCTCATCGCTTCCATTCGAATTCCTGTAGGTGCTCAGAATTCACCAATAATCCTTCCTTGTTCGTCCCTGAATCGCAATTGGTATTCAGAAGGCGGAAGGGGGCCATCGGCCTGGATGGTTTTGGCTGTATCCACGTTGTAGGGGATTTGCGGCTCCACCCTCTCCACCACATGGGCGACATAAGAGATCGACTCTGCCGACACATGCAACTGAGGGATCGCAGATCTACGGAGAGTGACCTTGAGCACCGTTCCTTCCTTTCGTTCAGGTTCAAGAATATAAACGGAGTCTGTTCTTTGCCCCTCACGGGAGAATGCTGTGAGGAACAATGTGCCACAAGTCCCTTCATGCCAATGCTTCCAAAGGAAATCCCGTGCGTCATTTTCGGTGACGGAACCTGGCTGTTTTGGCAAGAAGCTCAATTCGGCGTGCAATATGTCTTTGCATTCGGGGCTCTGACCGTAAAGTGACGCCCCAGTGAGAAGGAGGACAAAAGCGATAGCGGCTAATCGAAGGGAAACCGCAATGAGCGAACGCCATTTCTGATTCATGATCAAACACCTCAATGCGACTCCCTCGGCACCCCATGCCCCCGGCACCCCAGCAGAAAATCAAAATCCGATCCCTTATCCGCCTGCATCACATGCTCCACATAAAGCGCCTGGTATCCGCTTTTGAATGCCGGCTCCGGTGCAACCCACTCCGCGCGCCGCCGCGCCAGTTCCTCATCCTCCACGTCCAGATGCAGCCGACGCCCAGGGACATCCAGCTCAATCCAATCGCCCTCCCTCACCAGCGCCAGCGGCCCGCCCACGGCCGCTTCGGGACACACATGCAGCACAACTGTTCCATAGGCAGTCCCGCTCATGCGCGCATCGCTGATACGGACCATGTCAGTAATTCCGCGCGCCAGCAGCTTCGGCGGCAGCCCCATGTTGCCCACCTCCGCCATCCCCGGATAGCCCTTAGGTCCGCAATTCTTCAGCACCATCACGCTGGTCTCGTCAATCGCCAAATCGGGCTCCTCAATCCGCGCCTTGTATTCCTCAATGCTTTCGAACACCACCGCCCGCCCGCGATGTTTCATCAACTCCGGCGACGCGGCCGAAGGCTTCAGCACCGCGCCATCCGGACATAGGTTTCCCTTCAGCACCGCAATCCCGCCCGACTCGACCAGTGGATTGTCGTACTCGCGAATCACGTCCGTGCCCCACACCGGCGCGTCCTTCACGTTCTCGCCCATCGTCCGCCCATTCACCGTCAACGCGTCCTTGTCCAGTTGCCCGTGCTCGGCCAGCTTGCTCAGCACGGCAGGCAGCCCGCCTGCATAATAAAATTCCTCCATCAAGAACCGCCCCGAAGGCTGAATATCCAGGATCGTCCGCAAATCGCGTCCATACTTGTCCCAATCGTCCAGCGTCAGCGGCACGCCC
>JBEKZG010000522.1:0-2914 GCA_049510095.1 Occallatibacter sp. | reverse complement strand
TTGGCGGTGGCGTCCCCGCTGCCTTTGGTCCAGAATTGGCGACGTGGAAAACATTTGATAACGGTCGGCAAAAAGACGCACCAGGGAAAGAACCACACCAGGTGCAGCGCCCACCAAAGTACTAGGGGCACCGCGTCATAATCCGGGGGATAGCGTGTGCCGAGTGCGCGCTTGAAGTGCTCATTCACAAAGTAGGACCACAAAAAGCCAGGAGCGCGTAGTTCTGCAAGAATGTGCCATGGCAGTGCGATGATAAGAAAAATCGCCGTACTAGAGACAAGCCGCAGCTCGCGCCACCGTTTCCAGCCCCGTGTAACCAGCACAAAAGCGAGGATGCCGCCGACCGGAAAAACAACCCCAATGAGGCCGCGCGCCAACACCGCGAGTGCAATCAGAACTGCACAGCCCCAATAACCAAGACGCGGAGGGATTGATCCAGTCCAGGTCCGCAGGAAAACGTAGAAGATGGCTGTAAATAAGAAAGCATAGATTGCCTCGGGAATCATGATTCGGGTAAAAATGTAGCATCCGATGCTGGTCGACATCACCAGCCCGCTGTAGAATCCCGTGGCATTTCCAAAAAAGAACCTGCCAAATTCGAACACCATCAGGGTCAGCGCCACCATCGATAATCCCACCGGGAGCCGAGTCGCGAACGCCGTCTGCCCAAGCAGCTTATAGGTTCCGGCGACCATCCAGTAATGCAGCGGTGCTTTCATCAAATACCGAATACCATTCATATACATGACCACGTAATCGTGGCGCTGAAGCATCTCCCGCGCTACGACCGCGTGGGCCGCATCCGCATCATCGAGCAACGCAGGGGTCGCGGCCGTACCCAAATATATGAGTGCGGAGATGACTATCAGCAAGAAAGCTGCGGTGCTGTATCTGATTACCGGTGTTGTCGAATTCGGATGGGGACGGAGACTTGCATCAAGCGTGCTTCCCGGTAAAGTGCTGTTCATGGTCCTGTTCATTATGTGGTGATGTCGCCAAACCCAAGTACACACTCGTCACAGACGAATGCCGCGATGGCCGCGATCCAATTACGTCAATGGGACACGCTAGCTGTTTAGCCCTTGGGTAAGAGTTTAGCAGATCAGTAACGCTGGCCCTGGGCGGTCTGGTAACCTACGCCGCTCGTTGTAGTTGCGCGTGTTGGGCTGAAAGTCGACCCGGCTGGCGGGATTACCGATCGAGGCTATTTGCCAGATATCTTTACGTTAATTTTATGTTGATCTTCTGCCGATTCTGATAAAGTTAATGCTCTGAAATCAGCAGTTTAGGGGTAGCGAGCAACGATGGCTTCCCTGCCAGCGCGGAGCATCCGTAGCTCCTGATTCTTGCGTGCTCGCGCCTGGCAAGGAGCACGTTGATGGATTCCAGCAAGAACTCTCTGCGCAAGACACCGACCGGTGTTGAAGGTCTCGACGAGGTCACGATGGGCGGTCTGCCCACTGGGCGAACCACTCTGGTCTGCGGCAGCGCCGGTTCGGGCAAGACGGTTCTCGGGATGGAATTCCTTGTCCACGGCATCCTCGACCATGGCGAACCGGGCGTGTTCATGGCCTTCGAGGAGACCGAGCGCGACCTCACCCAAAACGTCGCCTCGTTTGGCTACGATCTGGAACAGTTGCAGAAAGACAAAAAGCTCGCCATTGATCACGTCTACATAGAACGCACCGAGATTGAAGAGACCGGCGAGTACGACCTTGAAGGGCTCTTCATACGGCTCGGCAATGCCGTCGAAACGGTCAAAGCCAAGCGGGTGGTGCTCGATACCATCGAGGTTTTATTTGCGGGCCTGAAGAATCAATCGATCATCCGGGCCGAGTTGCGCCGCCTCTTCCGTTGGCTGAAGGACAAGGGTCTGACCGCCATCGTGACCGGAGAGCGCGGCGAAGGCATGTTGACCCGCTATGGCTTGGAAGAATATGTCGCCGACTGCGTGATTCTGCTCGACCACCGGGTCAACGAGCAGATCTCAACCCGCCGCCTCCGCATTGTGAAGTATCGCGGCAGCCTACACGGAACGGACGAGTATCCATTTCTCATGGGCGAAAGCGGACTTTCGGTGCTGCCCATTACCTCGGTTGGCCTCACCCATGGTGCTTCGAGCGAACGAATGTCTTCGGGAGTTGCCGACCTGGACAAAATGATGGGCGGCAAGGGATTCTTCCGCGGCAGCAGCATTTTGGTCTCTGGAACGGCCGGAACCGGTAAGTCCAGCTTGGCTTTGACTTTTCTGAAGGCGGCTTGCGAACGCGGCGAGCGAGCGCTGTATTTCGGTTTCGAAGAGTCGATGGCCCAAATTATCCGCAATAAGACTTCAATCGGACTCGACCTCCAGCCCTGGGTCAAGAAAGGCCTGCTGCACTTCCACAATGTCCGGCCCAGCAGTCTGGGGCTGGAGGCGCATTTGGCGTCCATGCACCAGCTCATCAAGCAGGTCAATCCAAAGGTAGTGGTGATGGACCCGATTACGAACTTTATCTCGGCGACTGACTTCGGGGGGATAAAGTCGATGCTCACCCGGCTGGTGGATTTCCTGAAGATGAAGCAGATCACCGCCTTGTTTACCCATCTGTCCACCCTCGGCGGGCGACTCGAAAGCACCGAAGAAAACGTATCGTCGATTATGGACACGTGGCTATTGCTGCGCGATGTGGAGCACGACGGCCGCAGAAGCTACGCCTTGTACGTGCTGAAATCCCGCGGCATGGCCCATTCGCACGAGATGCGGGAGTTCAAGCTGACTGACAACGGCATTCGCCTGGGCGACATCTACACCAAGGGCCTTAATTCTGCTAACCGCCAGCCGGCAAGCAAGCGGCCAGCCGTGAAACCCGCAGCAGCTTCCGGCAGGGGAGGTAAGAGTGGCCGCAAACGCTAATCAAGAACCAGGGCAGGA
>JBEKZG010000521.1:0-2953 GCA_049510095.1 Occallatibacter sp. | reverse complement strand
CTTGTCGAGCAACTGCTCCACATGCGGCGTGAATTCGGTCAGTAAGTTATGCATGTCAGATGCCGTCGATTTGGCTCGAACTGGATCGACCTTTTCTTTCGTTTTCAGAACATTTACTTTTTCGAACTCATCATTGAGTGAGTGGACCGTGGAATCGAGGGTCTGCACTTCCTTC
This sequence comes from Occallatibacter sp., assembly GCA_049510095.1. Taxonomy (GTDB): domain Bacteria; phylum Acidobacteriota; class Terriglobia; order Terriglobales; family Acidobacteriaceae; genus Telmatobacter. The sequence continues at coordinate 2,778 of JBEKZG010000521.1, read as the reverse complement.
ATAATCTCCACGAAGTCATTTCGCCGATCTTTGTTCCAGTATCGCCCAAGTATCGCGCGATTGGCATACTCGTTCCGCTGCAGAGCAGTTATGTCGTTGTTATAGTCAATAATAATTGGGGCGAAGGCATCTTTCGCAGTCCATCCGTTCGCCAGATATTCCTCAATCAGCTTGCAGTCGAAGACATAGCCGCTCAATTCCCGAGACAAGGCTGCATATTTTTCCTCGCGCGCATCCGCGCGATTCAGGGCCGACTTGATCCTTCCCGCGAGATCGTCGGAAAACACTGTAAGAATCGTGAAAACGGTCGCGACCACGTAGGTCCCCGTTCTTTCTTTGAATGAGCTTCCCAACTGCTGAAAGAATCCATTGCGCCCTTTCGAGGGAAGATCGCCCTGATTCTTCGCCGCTTCCTTGCTGGGGTCTGACAAGCGTCTGCCTCCAGCAATGGATTATACGGATAATCGAAGCCACGTGAACAACAGGGTCCGGTGCAATTTGCAGCGTCAGCGCCCTACATCTCATGCCTGCGAAACAGGTCGTCCTTGTCGCGGCAAGGGCATTCCGAGCATCCCAGGCAGCAAACAAGGAGCAACGCCACTGCCACCGTTACCACAACAGCCAGCAGGCTTCCACTCGTCGCAAACCAGTGAATCAGATTTTGCATAGTTCCGACCGTTTCTAAACCGCCCCAAAGACTTAGACGCAGATTCCCATCTATCGGGAAGTATGGTCGGCCTTCGGATCGCTGGAAGTCGACGAGATAAGTTTATCATCGGCGGATTTCTTCGATCTACCACTTGCGTTGTAGAGAATATAAGGCGAAAATGGTTTCGAGATGGTAGCGGGCCCCAATCCGGTACCGGCCTCTCTTCCAGACGAGTTGCTGGAGGATTGCGAGCCCATGGAGCTGGAAGCGGAGTTTTCCGCTACCCCTCCAGAGCCGCCAAGCCCCTCGAAGGTGGCATCACCCGATCCGCCATCGGGTCCTGCGCTGAACTGGCTCTTCGTCGATCTCAACTCCTACTTCGCCTCCGTGGAGCAGGACGCCCGCCCCGAACTCCGCAGCTGCCCGGTAGCCGTCGTTCCCATGATGGCCGACACAACTGTTTGCATCGCTGCCAGTTACGAGGCCAAGGCCCATGGCGTCCGTACCGGGACCGTGGTGGGTGAAGCGAAGCGGATGTGTCCCGGCCTGGTACTCGTCGAGGCGCGCCACGAGCTTTACGTGGAGTACCATCACAGGATTGTGGAGGCCGTAGAAAGCTGTCTGCCTGTCACCGCTGTCCTCTCCATCGATGAGATGGCCTGCCGCCTGATGGGCCGCGAGCGGCCGCTGCTGGCAGCCCTGGAGCTGGGCCGAAAGGTCAAGGCGGCGATTCGGCAAAAGGTCGGTCCCGTCATGCGCAGCTCCGTGGGGCTGGCCACCAACCGGTACCTGGCAAAGGTGGCCAGCGACATGGAGAAGCCTGATGGCTTGATCGCGCTTCCGCTCGACATTCTCCCTGAGGCGCTTCGCCACCTTACCCTGCGCGACTTGCCCGGTGTGGGCGCAAAAACCGAGAAGCGGCTGAACGAAAAAGGCATCCGGACGGTGGACGACCTGATGGCGCTGCACTGCGAAAAGGCCGGCGAGCTGTGGGGTTCGGTGTGGGGCGAGCGGCTGTGGCACTGGCTGCGTGGCGAGGACTTCGACATGTCGGAGACCGAGCATCTCAAATCCATCAGCCACCAGCATGTTCTCGCGCCCGAAATGCGCACGCCGGAGAAAGCCTGGGCCGTGGCGCACAAGCTCCTGCATAAGGCGGCCATGCGCCTCCGTGCCGGCGGCTTGTGGGCCAGCAGCATCGGGCTCGCTATCGGATTTGCGGCTCCGCGCGGAGACAATGTTCCCATCAGCAACTTCGGCACGCCCACCCGCGGCTGGAAGAGCGAACTGAAACTGAGCGAGTGCCAGGACAATCAAACCCTCATTGCCGCCTTGTCCCGGTTGTGGGCAAGCCGCCCATCCGGACCCGATTCGCCTCATCCTTACTTCATTGGCGTGTATCTGAACGGGCTGGTGCCGGACCGCCTGCACTCCCTCAATCTCTTTGACGGCACCGAGGACGAGCAAAGCCGCGCCCGCCTGTTGGCCGTGATGGATCAGCTGAACAACAAGTACGGAATGAGTACGCTGGCGCCCGCAACCATGCTCACTGCCTTCAAAGCCGCGCCAACCCGCATAGCCTTCCACAGCATTCCGGATTTGTTTTGAGGCGGGGAGCTTATGACGTTAACCATTATTTCCCCGTATTTCCCGCAAAAGGCTACACTGACTCAAGAAGACTCCGGCAGGAATTGAGGTTCCGCCCGGAAGATGAATTGCACCACGAGGCCGAGGCCATGATCTCCGAACTCAAGATCCGCAACTTCAAAAGCCTGGAGAGCGTCGATCTCAAACTCGGCCATTTCAATCTCCTTGTTGGGGCAAATGCCAGCGGAAAGTCGAACTTCATCGACGCGCTGAGGGTACTACAAGGCATCGCCAATGGGCTCCCAATCGACGAAGTCCTAGACGGCACGCCGCCATCAGACGCCAGCGCGAGATGGCCCGGGATTCGCGGTGGCTCGAAGTTCGCAACGTTTCGCAATCGCAACGGCGCTCAGCTGGAAAAGTTTGAGTTGGACGTCACTCTAAGGTCGTTGGAGCTTGCCACTAAGGCTGGAGACGATTTGACATACCATCTCGACTGTTTAGTGACCGGCGAGAAGCCCTGCATCTTGGACTACACATCC
>JBEKZG010000520.1:0-2965 GCA_049510095.1 Occallatibacter sp. | reverse complement strand
GTGGAGAGAACGCATTCATGGATCAATCGGTTCCGCAAATTGCTGGTCAGCTTCGAAAAGACAGAGGCCAGCTACGTCGCGCTTCTCTCACTCGCCTGCGCCATGATCTGTTGGAGGCAGACGGCTTCTATTTACGGATAGGCTCTGAATATCAAAGGCATTGCGGCGGATGTCCAGAAACGAATTGAGGCATGCCCGAGGCGCGAAACCGTCACTGCATTTGATCGGGGACACCATAAACAGGTTTGGGCGAAGGCAGCCTGGGGGCCACCTACGCATGTTTTCGTAGACGTGAAGGCAAACGATTCTCTGCTTTATCCGTGCATTCTCACTGCAGAGTTCTATTTGGGCATCATAGGGGGACAAGAGAAGAAAACCAAGGCTGAAGCCGAGAGCGACTCAAATCTCTCACCTCTACCTCTAATGCAGGGTGGCAAGTACCGAAACACGTTCTTGCTCTACAAGGATGGACTTCACTTGAAAACGACAGATTTCCTTGACACCAATCTCGATGGCACACCAAAGGGCTGGATTGAAAGATCTCCGTGGCCGGATGCCTGTTGGGACCAGATTCAGTAAATTCGATCAAACTCCGACTGTTCCGAGCGTGCATCGCTCTGATCGGATAGCTTTCTGCCGGAGATTACCCACGAAGGCAAATATGGATGAGCGCACAAACGACGATTCAAACAAGCGCCCTCGCCCAGGGAAGAATTCCCGAATCTCCGAGTTCCGGTCGAGCCACCGCCAATCCGGAAATAGCTCTGCCTAGGCGGAGACAAGTGGGATTATCTCCGGATTGAGTTCGCCGTCATCGGTTACCGTGAGCAGGCCGATGGTGATGGGGAGTTCGAAACGGCGGGGACCGCAGGAGCCTGGGTTGAAGTAGAGGACACCCTTTTTGGCGATGTGGTTGGGGACGTGGGAGTGGCCGTAGAGGACGGCGGCGAATTTGGCGGCGGCGGGGTCGAGGTGGAGGGTGCTGAGGTTGTGGAGCATGTAGAGGTAATGGGTTCTGTGCTTCGGGCCTTCGAAGGGGACGACTTCGGTTTCAGGGAGTTCGGCGCAGGGGCCTTCGCGGTCGATGTTGCCGCGGATGGCGGTGACGGGGGCGATTTTGCGGAGCTCTTCTAGGATGGAGATTTTGCCGACGTCGCCGAGGTGGAGGATGCGGTCGACGCGGGCGAGCGCGGGGAGGACTTCGGGGCGGAGGAGGCCGTGGGTGTCGCTGATTACGCCGATTTTCATGCAGGCTTTCAGAATAGATTGAATTTGCCGGTGAAGTCTTTGGGCCAAAGGACTTTGTAAGTGTCGTCGCCTTTGCGTTCGCGCATGGCGATGACGGCGCCTTCAAGGTGATTGTGCCGACGCAGCTGGTTAATGATGATGGGCTCCGCTGTGGCTGCGTCGACTACTTCGCAGAAGATGTTGATGGTGCCGCTCCCGATGTCGCCGCCGTCGCAAATTCCAAGGCCGGTGCGGGTCAGGCATTCTGTCATGAGGTCTTCAATGGTGACGCGGCGCGCATGATCGTCGACGGAGCCCCAGCGCTCGAGGCGGTAGTGGATGACGACCTGGACGAAATCTTCCATCTCGAGGGCTTTGTAGCCGGCAGCCTCGATTCCTTCCACTTCTTTGATCATCAGGGTTGCTCGGCCGCGTTCCTTCGGGGAGAACTTCCGCAGCTCCACGCCTTCGCCGACCTTGCCGCTGCGAATGAAGACTTCTCCGGCGGCGGACCAGGATTCCCAGATCTCGGTGATGCCGTTTTGGGTGCGATAGACCTTTAGGTTCACAGTGACCGCCTGTGGTGTGGGAAGGAGGGGACGATTTGGAGTTTAGGTGTGAGGTTGGGGCGGCGTCAAACGGTGAGAGGATTGGTTGCATCGGGCTTGCCCTGTTGCCTTCCACCTTTGCGGCCCCCAAAAGCCGCAATATGTGGCGTCCATAAGCGCTAAGGGGGAACAAGAATCTTCTCCCGGAAGCCCGTCACTTATCCAGAATGGTGTGGCGACGGCCCAAAGTTGATTAGAAGTAAATCCAAGGCCTCAACGTATAGACCCGATCGATTTCCTGTTGGCCGCTCGTGTGGGGAATATGCAGTTCAACTCTGTCAGGGCCTGCTGCTGAAAGACTCCCCTCAGTCGACCTTTCAAAGTAGTCCAGAGTCCTGAAAACATAAAGTCCGGGAACAATAGTTTTGCGTTGCTCCAGCCTTACGCCGTGCGACCCTAATACTACTGTGTTATAAGAATCCACGAAGACGGCACGGACAACGAGGCAGCGAGCGGGCGAGGTGGGTTGCGATCTGGCGTCGCAGTGTAGCGATGGATTGAGGATTATGCCGTTCTGTTCTTACGGGCAGCGCCTCGGGGCGTGTAGCCGGATTGCATTGGGGGTATTTGAACTTGTATGTTTTCTGCTTCGGCGGGCTGCGAGGTGGCTGAGGGGGGAAAAAGGCATCGCTCCAAAACCAGGAAGCCATAGGCTGCAATCGACAGAGTTGCATGATGATGAAATCCGCGCCAGTTCCGGCCTTCGAAATGTCCCAGGCCAAGTTCCTGCTTTAGTTCTTCGTAGTCGCGCTCGATGCGCCAGCGCAGTTTGGCGATGGCAACCAATTTGCGCAGAGCGATTGACGCGTCTAGATTCGACAGCCAGTATTTTGTCGGCTCCTTCTCTGCTGCCGGCCACTCGATTAACAGCCATTGCTGGGGATGCGGTTCTTTGCGCCAGTAGTCGCGATGGGCTACGCGAACACGAACGGCGGCAAAGCGTGAACGCATCATGCCGCGTGTTCCCTCACGCCAGCTCACCTTGCGCAAGTCAGTAGTGCTCAGGCGCAAGGCAAGGTCTTTCGCGGAGAGTGGCCGATGTTGGTCATCCCTCCGCAATAGCCGCGGCGGACGGCCCATTTTTCCCTTCGGCAGGGGTGGCAGCGGCATGGTGCCCGGGGGCCAAAGTG
>JBEKZG010000052.1:0-11866 GCA_049510095.1 Occallatibacter sp. | reverse complement strand
GCACCATCGTCAACAGTGACCAGATTCTCGATCTGCCCGAGCTGCCCCGCTCGCTGATCGTGGTCGGCGGCGGTGTCATCGGCGTGGAATACACTTGCATGTTCGCCGTACTCGGTGTCCGCGTCACCCTCATCGAAAAGCGTGACCGCCTGCTCGAATTCGCCGATCGCGAGATTATCGAGGCCCTCAGCTACCACCTGCGCGATGCCCGCGTCACCCTCCGCCTGGGTGAAGAAGTCGAAAGCGTCGAGGAACTGGCTGACGCAACCGTCGTCGCCAACCTGATGAGCAAGAAGAAGGTCTCCGGCGACGCCCTGCTGTACGCCATCGGCCGCCAGGGCGCCGTCGACGATCTCAACCTCGCCGCCGCCGGCCTTGAAGCCGACAACCGCGGCCGCATCCCGGTCGACGAGCACTACCAGACCAAGGTTCCTCACATCTTCGCCGTCGGCGATGTCGTCGGCTTTCCATCCCTCGCTTCCGTCTCCATGGAGCAGGGCCGCATCGCCGCCGCCCGCGCATTCGACGACCACGCCACCACCTCCAATCCCAGTTTCTATCCCTACGGCATTTACACCATCCCCGAGATCAGCTTCATCGGCAAAACCGAAGAGCAGTTGACTGACGAGGACGTTCCCTACGAGGTCGGCATGGCTTACTACCGCGAGACCGCCCGAGGCCAAATTCGCGGCGATACCACCGGCCGGCTCAAGCTCATCTTTCACCGCGACACCCGCAAAGTTCTCGGCGTCCACATCATCGGCGAGGGCGCCGCCGAGCTGGTCCATATCGGTCAGGCGGTAATGGTCCTCGGCGGCACGGTCGACTACTTCATCGACACGGTCTTTAATTACCCCACACTAGCTGAGTGCTACAAAGTAGCCGCCTTCAACGGAATCGGCCGCCTGAATCGCTACCAGGTGGGATAGGAACAATAACTCCCATCGCGCCCTCAGTCCTCGAACCGCTTCCACACCCGCAAGAGATTCAACACAAAGCCCTCGACAGGCCCTTCCCCGGCCAGCGTCTCCGAGGCCACGCATTCAGGCTCCAACCCCGGCCGATAAACCCACGCCTCGCGCCGGTAAGGATCGATCAGCCAGGCCAGCCGCGCACCGTTTGCGATCCAGTCCTCCATCTTCGCCCGCATCGCCGCGACGGTATCCGACTCGGATAGCAGCTCAATCACAAAATCCGGGCAAACCCTTGGAAAGCCGCGCAGCTCTCCCTTGGGCAGGGCGCGCAGCCGCTCCTCGGACAGATAGGACGCGTCCGGGCTCAGCGTCGAGCCATCCGATAACCGGAATCCGCCGTTCGAATCGAAGACCCGCCCGCGCTCGTGACTCGCCCACCAGGCGTACAGTTGGCCTGAAATCTCCTGATTACCGCTGCTCGTCCATCCACCTGTCGGAGGATTCATGCGCACCGCTCCTTCCCGGGTGCGCTCCAGGCGCAGATCAGGATTCTCCCGGCACATCGCCTCGAACTCCGCATCGGAAACCGGAGGATCGAGCACAAGTACCCTCGGCAGCGTTTCCCAATCGATTCGCACCAGCGTCGCCATGAGTCAATCTTACCCCAGGTTGCATTGGCAACATTCGCCCCGCTCGACGCCTTCCGCACCCCTGAGCTATTCTTGTCTCGGATTCAGCTCCCCTGCCCGCATCCCGATCTGCGCTCTCGCCCCAAGAGGTTCCCCATGACCACCGCCATCGGCGTCGTAATCACCGAACACATCGTAGCCGGCAGGCTTGAAAATCAGCAACTCACCGGCAGCCCTCTGCGCTATCCCGTCGACACGGACGAAGTCGATGCATTGATCGCCATCCCCGGCGGCGAACTGGTCGAACTGCTGGCCACCCAAATCGCCACATTGGCGGCCAATGGCCAGGGCCCCGTGGACGCCGTCGGCATCGCCGTTCCCGGCATCGTCCGCCACAACATCGTTGAGGACGCGCCCAACCTCACTCAGATCAAGGGAATGCACCTCGGCGAAGAACTTTCCAGGGCTCTGTCCGCCAAGGGCATCAATTCCCCTGTCCACATCGCCAACGATGCTGACGCCATCGCCGCCGGTGTTGCCGCCACCCGCGGCCAACTCAATAAGCTAACCCGCGTCTGGACCATCGGCAACGGCATCGGCTACGGACGCTGGCCCTATGTCGAGGGCGTCTGGGAAGGCGGCCATGTGACCGTTACCCTCGATCCCAAGGAACGCTTCTGCGGCTGCGGTGGTGTCGGGCATCTTGAAGGAATCATGGGCTACCGCGCCATGCGCATGCGCTTCCTCGACCTTGAGCCGGAAGAGGTCTTCGCCCACGCCCGCCAAGGCGATCAGCGCTGCCGTGACTTCGTGGATCTCTGGCACCGCGCCCTCGCCGCCGCAACCGCCTCGTTCATCCACCTGGCCGGCCCCGGACGTTTTTATTTCACCGGCCACAACGCTCACTTCCTTGACCTTCCGGTTCTCCGCTCCCATCTGGAGTCCATGGTCAAGATGAGCTCGCTGCAAAGTTTCTCACTGGAATTCCTCGAACCGGACGACGCAACCGCCCTGTTGGGTGCGGGAGTCTCAGCCGTCCGCGCCTTGGCCTCTTGACTCCTGATTTACGGAGGAAGTAGGAGGTTTTAGCCCGCTGAAGCGGGTCTAAACTACGTGGCCTTTAGGCGCGGGCAGGGCAAGCGCAGAAACGGCCGGCGACAGTACTTTTACAGACAAAGGGCTTCGGCGGGGCTCAAAAATTGCTGTTTTCTGCCTAAAACGGCGGATTTCCGACTTTGTCCTAATTCTAAGTCGTTTGTTTTCATGGGGTATTTTTCCGACTATCGCGTAACCCTATTATTTTCATAGAAACGGGGGAAGGGGGTGGGGGTGGGGGTACGCAATTTTGGGGTACAGACCGGGCTCGGGCCGGGTGAGTTGAAGCGAAGGAATGGAGGGATTCGTGGTGCTTTGATGGTCATGAATCGATTGTGCGCGTTTCCGCGAATTGAACTGCAAATTCCGGGGAAAGATTGGGGCCGTCCTCCCGGATTGGCTGTGCCCGCACCAGGGCCTGTTTTCGGTTTGTGGGAACGGTTCTGTCAGCAGACTTCTTCATGCGATTGCCCTGAGGCGCGTGCCTTTGCTCGATCTCGCTCAATTGCGCGAAACTCAACTGTAATATCAGGCAGTCTCGCGCCGGTTAGGCGCAGGGCCCGGATTCATCTCCTCGGGGGAACCGGTTCTAAGAAATTCGGCACCTGGCTCCATTTCCCGGATAGGAGGAGGCGAAACTGCTCGGCCGGAACCGGCAATCCAAAGAAGCAGCTTAATTGGATTAACGGAATTCAATAGACAAATCCTGGTGTGAAAGCAGTATCATTACCCCATCGTAAAAGCACTCAAATTCAAGCTACTCAGGACTCCCATGAAAAGGTTTATGGTTCCTACACCAGGCGTCATGGCCCTCACTCTGGGTCTGGCAGGCACAATGGGTCTCGCAGTATTGACCGGCTGCGTCAGGTCGAGCACTCCACCTCAGCCAGCCTCCATCACCAGCTTCGTGGCGAGTCCAACAACCATCACCGATGGGCAGAGCGCCACTCTCACGGGGGTGTTCTCCAACGGCGCCGGCGTAATTACCCCTGGAAATCTGCCCGCCATCAGCGGAACCGCTGTCACGGTCACTCCGACGGCGACCACCACCTACACCCTCACCGTCACCCCTTCCAGCGGGTCAGCCGTGACTTCAACGGCCATGGTAACCGTGAATCCCGCCACCGTGGCGCCGACCGTCACGGTCACGCCGTCAGCTTCGAGCATCACGACAGCGCAAGCGTTGACGGTCACGGCTGCTGTCAGCGGCGGCACCGGCAACCCGACACCCACCGGCACCGTGACGCTGACCAGCGGAAGTTACACTTCCTCGGTGGTCACGCTGAGCAGTGGCAGCGGAACGATCAATGTCCCAGCCGGCTCCCTGGCAACCGGCAGCGATACGCTCACGGTCACCTATACACCGGATTCAGCAAGTTCATCCACTTACAAAAGCGCCACAGGAACTGCTTCGGTGACTGTAACCGCACCGCCGCCAACCTATGGACTGACCGTGAACTCGTCCAACCCTGCCTCCGGTGTGACCATTCATGCCGCTCCCGCAGACAACGGCGGCATAACGAACGGGCAGACGCCTTACACACTCACCTATAACGCCGGGACATCCGTCACGCTGACTGCTCCGGCCACTTCGGCCGGCAACAACTTCTCTTCGTGGACTGGATGCACCACCGCAAGCACCGTCACCTGCAACGTAACCTTGAACGCCAATACGACCGTCACGGCAAATTACGCTCAGACCTACGTACTGACTGTAAACTCGACCAACCCCTCCAGCGGTGTAACCATCGACTACAATAATCCCCTCAACAACGCGATCGTCCCCGGCGTCACGAGTTTTACGGTGACCGAGCCAGCCGGCACCACGCTCAATTTGACTGCTCCTTCAACCGCGGGCGCCAACATTTTTACTTCGTGGACTGGATGCACCACCGCAAGCACCGTCGCCTGCAGCGTAACCTTGAACGCCAATACGACCGTCACAGCAAACTACGCTCAGACCTACGTGCTGACTGTGAACTCGACCAACCCTTCGAGCGGCGTAACCATCGACTACAATAATCCCCTCAACAACGTCATTGTCCCCGGCGTCACGAGTTTTACGGTGACCGAACCAGCCGGGACAACGCTCAATCTGACCGCGCCCTCAACCGCGGGCGCCAACGGTTTTACTTCGTGGACCGGATGCACCCCCTCAAGCACCGTCACCTGCAGCGTGACCTTGAACGCCAATGTGACCGTCACGGCAAATTACGCTGCGGCGACAACGGTAACCGTGAACCTGTCGAGCTCTGGTCCGGCGATCACCGACCAGCTTCTCGGCATGAACCTGGCGGAATGGTACGACTGGGCCGACAACGCGAGCTCGCTTGTTTCCGCATTTAATACGGCGGGCATCAAGGCGATCCGTTGGCCCGGTGGCTCCTGGTCCGACGACTTCCACTGGGGGTACCAACCCGGCAGCACCACACTGGTCCCACAGTATATGTGCCAGACTACATCCCCTGTCACTGGCGGCTGGGGCGGCTATAGCAACTTTGCTGATTTTGTGAGTACCATCCCGCTGGCAGGCCCGTATGACTTGGCGCTCACCGCCAACTACGGCACGGATGAGGCCTGCACCGGAGGTGGCGATCCCAACGAAGCGGCAGCCTGGGCGAATGCCGCCGTCGCTGACGGCATTATCCCCAGCCACATCACTGTCGGCAACGAGGAGTACGGCTCTTGGGAGACCGATCTCCATTCCTCTCAGCACAACGGCGCAACTTACGCCTCCACGGTTGTGGGATCCACTGGCTACTACGCGGAGATCAAGGCAAACTCTCCAAACACTCTGGTGGGCGTCGACGTGGAACCCAATTACGCCCCTTGGGACCAGGACGTCATGTCCGGCGCCAAAGGTTCTTACGACTTCGTCGAATACCACTATTATCCCGAGACGCCAGGCGAAGAGAGCGACACCTTCATCGTCCAGCAGGCGGCGCAACAGTTGACCACCAACATCAAAAACATCAAGTCGGAACTGGCCGAGTGGGGTACCCCCAACACGCCTATTTATGTCGGCGAAATCGGCGGCCCCTACAGCGCTCCGGGCAAGCAGAGCTGGTCGATCACCCAGGGCTTGTATGCCGGCCAGGTATTAGGCGAGATGATGAACGATGGCGTCTCGCGACTGACCTGGTGGATTGGCTTCGGCAACTGCTGGGGTACAGAGGACAACGACAGCTCCTCCCTCTATGGCTGGCAGGATTTCGGAGCCTACAATGTATTCTCCGATGGGCCTTCCGATACCGCCTGTCCCGGCGACGGTCCGATCGGCACCCTATCACCCACCGCGCGCGCATTTCAGTTGGCCAGCAGCGTGGCCATCACCGGCCAACACGTTCTCACAGCGACCGTCGCCGGAGACACCACCGACGTCCGCGCGTACGCGGCAACCAACCCCGCGGGCACGGCCCTCATGCTGTTCAACGACAACGAAACCACGTCTGAGCCGGTTTTGATCGCGCTCTCCGGCAAATCCTCCACCGCGGGCGTGACCATCATCACCTACGACAAGGCCATCTACGACCTGTCGGGTTCGCCCACCGGAACTCCGCCAGACCCCTCCGGCACCAGAACCTGGGCCCCCCCAATCACCACCACCATGGGCGCAGGGTCGTTGCCTTTAGCCCTCACTCTCAGCCCCTGGAGCATGAACGTAGTCATCATTCAGTAGCCACACCGAAAGCCGCTTCTCCCTTCATCGCGAGCAAACTGCCCCAGGTCTCACTAACCTGGGGCAGTCTGCATTTGAGTCTGGTGTCCTGTCTCCAAAGCCCCAAAAACAGTGATTGTCATTCTCAGCGAACGGGGCCCCGAACGCTTTTCAGTTCGGGGGTGGAGAGCAGAAGAATCTGCGGTTGTTCTTCGATGAACCTCCAACTCACGCCACTCCCTTGCAAATAAGCTATTCTTTTCCCCTTGACAGCTTAGGAGAGGCAGTGTACATTCCTAATCATCTTAGGGGTAAACATGACCGACCAGGCGCAGCTCCTTCCCGGCACTCTCGATCTGCTCATCCTCCGAGCCGTCTCCCTCGGCCCCCTCCACGGGTACGGCATCCTGCTGCGCATCGGGCAGATCTCCGGCAACGCCCTCCTCATCGAACAGGGCGCTCTCTATCCCGGTCTCTTCCGCCTCGTACGCCAGGGGCTGCTCAAGGCCAGTTGGGGCACGTCAGACAACAATCGCCGCGCAAAATTCTATGAGCTAACCACCGCAGGCCGCAAGCGCCTGCGCGAGGAAACCGAAAGCTGGAATCGCCTCGCGGGCGCCATCGCCGCCGCGCTCTCGCCACAGCCGGAGGAAGCATGAAGACCCTCGATTCGATCCGACTCCATATCTCTGCGCTCTTTCATCGCGAACAGCTTCGCGACGAATTGGAAGAGGAATTGTCTTCCCACATCCAACACCGCGCCGACGACCTCGAGCGTTCCGGCTTGCCCCGCCCCGAGGCCGAACGCCGCGCCCGCATCGAATTCGGCGGCCGTGAAAAGTACAAGGAAGAAATTCACGAGTCGGCAGGCGGCAATCTCCTTACGTCTGTTCTCCAGGATGTGCGTTTTGCCGTGCGCGTCCTGCGTAAGTCGCCCGGATTTACCATCGCTGCCGTTTTGACCCTAGCCCTGGCCATCGGCGCCAACGCGGTAGTCTTCGGCGTGCTCAACGCGCTCATCCTCCGTCCGCTCAACGTGCCTCATGCCGACACTCTCTATACCATCGAGCGTGGTGGATATAAGGATCAGGCTACTTCCTATCCCGATTATCTCGATCTACGCGATCGCAACCGCGGTTTTGAGGCCCTCACGGCCTATACCTTGACCGACGTCGGGCTCGACACAGGCAATAATCCATCCGAAGCTTGGTGCTATGAAGTCACCGGAAACTACTTCGACGCATTGCAAATCCAGCCCTACCTAGGCCGCTTCTTTCACGTAGCCGACGAGCACGGCCCCAACAGCGCGCCCTATGTGGTGCTCAGCTACGCCTATTGGCACAGCAATTTCCAGGACGACCGCAATATTGTCGGCCGTGTCGTTCAGGTCAACAAGCATCCCTTCACCATCCTCGGCGTTGCCCCGCCACAGTTCAGCGGAACCCTGCTGTTCTTCTTTCCTGACTTCTGGGTTCCCATGGTCAACCAGGAACAGATCCAGGGCTTCAAGGTCCTGAACGATCGCGGAGAGCGCGATATCTACATGGTGCTGGGCCATGTCAAGCCGGGAGTCACTCCGGCGAAGGCCGTCGCCGATCTCAACTCCGTTGGCACCTATCTTGAAAAAACCTACCCCAAAGACGATGCGTTTATGACGTATTCCCTGGCCCGTCCTAGTCTGGCCGGAGACATGCTCGGCCCTGGGGTGAAGGGCTTCATGACCGGAATGATGTTGCTGGCCGGGCTCATTCTGCTGGCAGCCTGCGCCAACCTCGGCGGCCTCTTCGCCGCCCGCGCCGCTGACCGCTCTCGCGAAATTGCCTTGCGCCTCGCCCTCGGCTCCAGCCGCAACCGCATCCTGCGTGGAGTTTTTACCGAGGCTGTCCTGATCTCACTTGTCGGCGGCGCTCTTGGACTTCTCGGTTCAGTGGCGCTCCTCCGCCAGTTGAGCGTCTGGCATCCAATTCCACAATTTCCAATGCATGTCCCCGTCTATCCGGATTCCCACGTCTACCTCGCCGCTCTGTTCCTGGCCTTGGCCAGCGGATTTCTCTTCGGCGCAGCCCCGGTACGCCAGATCCTGCGCACCAATCCCTACGAGGTCGTCAAGGCGGGATCCACCGGCATCGTTGCAGGCAATACCGGCCGCCGCATCACCCTCAGAGACGTCTTGCTCGTCGTGCAAATCGCCATCTGCGCCGTCCTCGTCACTTCCTCGTTGGTCGCCATCCGCGGTCTGATGCGCTCCATGCAAAGCAACTTCGGCTTCAACCCGCGCAACGCCATGCTCGTCGATACGCGTCTCACCATGGCCGGTTACAGCGGAGACCGGGTGGCCCCCATGCAAAGGCGCATGATCGACGCGCTCAAGACCATCCCCGGCGTTCAATCCGTGGGAATGGTCAGCTACATCCCTCTGGCTGGCGGCGGTTCCACAGAGGACGTTTTCACCGACCAGACAATCGATCTCAAGCCATCCAAGGCCGCCGCCAACACCCACGAGTTCAGGATATCTCCCGAGTACTTCCATGCCGCGGGCACTTCTCTGCTGGCGGGCAGGGCTATCTCCTGGCAGGATGACAAGGATTCGCCCCGCGTAGCCGTCGTCAACCAGTTCTTCGCGCGAAGAATCTTCGGCTCGGTCAACAACGCGGTCGGCCGGTATTTCAAATTGCAGGATGGCTCCCGCACCCAGGTTGTGGGAGTCGTCGAAGACGGCAAGTACTATCTACTCACTGAAGACGCGCGCCCTGCCATGTTTCTTTCCTTTCTGCAGTCGCCCACCGCCGTCACCAGCCTCGTGGTGCGCTCCGAGCGCGATCCGCAGCAGTTGGCGCCGGCCATCAGGACCACGCTGCGCGGCCTCGATGCCGGCCTGCCTCTGAACATCCAAACCTGGACAGAAGGACTGGACGTAGCAATGTTTGCCCCCAATGTGGCAACGGTCTCGCTCGGCGTGCTTGGCCTCATGGGCGCCATGCTTTCCATCACCGGCATCTTCGGAATGGCAGCCTACACCGTCAGCAAACGCCTGCGCGAGTTGGGCATTCGCATCGCCCTCGGCGCGCAGCGAAAAGAAGTGTTGCAAGCAGCGCTCGGCCGGCCATTGAAGTTGCTCGTCTTTGGTTCCGCGGCAGGACTACTCCTGGGACTCCTGGCCTCAAAGGTGCTGGCTCACATCGTCCTTACGGCCACGCCTCGCGACCCGCTGGTCCTGGCCGGCGTGGTTCTAGCCATGGCAATGCTGGGCCTGGTCGCCACCTGGATTCCAGCACAGAGAGCACTCTCCGCCAGTCCGATGGCCCTGCTCCGCGAAGATTGACCCGTACGGCAGGCCTAACTCGTACGTTAGGCCGGGGATTTATCTCCGGCACAAAGGCAACAGGATCGATAGGGCATTAGCATCTCCGCTGATACGTCCGCGAAAGCCGGTCGTGCCAGCTCAGATGCTCCTCGTCGAAGATGGCCCACAACACGCCCAACCCCAGCGGCAGCACCGACAGAAGCATCGCCACCAGACGGCTCCTCATCTGCGCCCGCGTCGGCTCCTGATCGTCGAACGTGCAGAGCGATATCCTGGCGTATTTCATGCCTGGCGTTCTCGCCGACAGCGTGAAAAACAGCAGGTGGTAGATCATGGCGACGACCGTCAGCGTCAAAGCCGACACCAGCTCAACCTCCTTCATCGTGGGCATCCACTTCACATGCCCCGCTATCATCACGGCACCCACCAGGAATGCGCCCGTTATCAGCGTTCCATCCACCACTGCCGCCATGGATCGCAGCCCAAATGGCGCCAGTTCCAATGCCGGGGCTGCTTGAGCTGCCGCGGCTTTAACCGCTGCGGCCTCAGCCGCTCGCTCCATTGCGGGTTCGGCGTCCAGTTCGATTCCCGACCACTCCGGTTCCTGCCAGGTCTGCGGCGCCGTTTGACTCAAGGCAACCAACGCTTCCGGTTCGGTTGAGATACTCGCGGGGTCCACTTCGAAAATGCTGAGCTGCCCCGCCAGAGGCCCAATTGCGGACCGTCCCTCGGCCAGCCGGGGACGAACCTTGCGCGTCGCCACCAGTTCGCGCGGAAATTCAATCAGATCGGCATGAACCGCCGGCGCAGGTTCCACCGTCTGAATGCTCTCCGCGTCCAAAGCTTCCCGGCCTAATGCTTCCGCGGCAAACGAGTGAGTCTCCCGCCAATACTCCTCGCGCCTCTCGAATGCGTCTCGCCCGCGCAAGGCTCGCGTCTCTGCCGGATCAATTTGACGTACAGGAAGATCCTCATCCCAGCGGATCCCAAACGGCTGGCTCGCCAGGGAATCCACCTCGTGGATTTCGCTCGCTGCGGGTCCAACCGGTTCAGTCCTCGCAGCAAGAACCTGTTCGTGAATCTCGACCGCGGCCGCCCGATGAACCACCTCCGGAGTCCGGCGTTGATCTCCATTCGATGCCGCCTCAAGGCTCGCCAGCATGGCTTCCGCCACTGCCTGGGCTTCCAGAGCGGCTCGGGATGCGGTCTCGGCCGCGCGCACTGCCCCGCGTGCCTCCTCGGCAAGCATTTCGCTGTAGCTGGGAGCCTTCGCATAACGTGCGGCCACGCGCGCAGCCGCCTCAGCAGCGCGGCTTGCCGTTCCGCTTATTGCGGTGTGATTCTTAACTTGCGCCTGGCCGGAAGAATTCTTTTGGCTCTTGTGCGCGGCGATCCGCCGGTTCACTTCTTCTTTCCACGACGGCGCAAGGCTAGCTTGGCCTGGGGATGTGCTCAAGGCTCCAATTGTCCCTTCTCGTGCGGCTCTCGCAGTCCGCTGGCTCGCCTTTCGCCGCTGCTGCGGCCCGCATGTCCTCATCGTAAACGCGCCGTTGCCAACGCCATCGTCAAATCAATGTGGGGGTATCGCCGGAATACATAGCCGGACTCATGATGATCGCTGCCTTTCAATCCGGTTTCTGCCTCTGCAGTCCTGCTCTCTTCGCGCGCGTCCCATGCATAGGCGTCCGCTTTTGCTATGCTGACCCTTGGTCCTGGGATGCGTCCTCGTAGCTTCTTGTTGATCGCGCTGCTCGCCCTCTGCCACCTGCACCTTGGCGCGCAGACGCCGGACAATGCTCAACTTCCGCCCCAACCCCTACCTGACGACCCAAGCCAGGAAATCCTCCCCGTTGCCCAACCTGAACCCGAACCCATATCAGGTATCCCCTTTAAGGCAACCACCGAGCCAGGTGGGCGTCAAACCTGGGCCAACGATACCTGGACCCTCGAAGGCGGAGTCACAATTTATTACCGCGACTACATCGTGCGCGCGGACAGAGTCGCTTACAACCGTTCCACTACCGTGCTCGAAGCCGAAGGGCATCTCCAGGTGGCCGGCGGTCCTGACGACGTACTCATCAACGCCGATCGCGGAGACATGGTGCTCAATATCCATATCGCGCGCTTTTACAATGTCAGCGGCACCATGGGCATCCGCGCAGGAGCGCATTCTATCGTCTACAGCACCGCAAATCCTCTCTATTTTTCCGGAAGGGTTCTAATCCAGAACGGCGAAGACAACTACAGAATCATCGATGGCTCCATG
>JBEKZG010000519.1:0-2975 GCA_049510095.1 Occallatibacter sp. | reverse complement strand
TTCCTCATTGTGCTGCGAGAGGTCGAGGCCGACGGCTTCCTGTTCGGGCGAAACGCGCAGACCGATGACCTTATCGACAACGAAGAGCAGGATGAGAGTGCCGACAATCGAGATGACCCAGGCGATGGCAACACCGGCAAACTGGTTGAGCAATTGTCCCCAATGACCGTCCATTGCGCCGGTAGCGATGTCTTTGCCGAAGGCGGGGTTGATGAGGCGCGTGGCGAAGATGCCGGTGAGCAGCGCACCGATGGTTCCGCCGGCTCCGTGGACGCCAAAGGCGTCGAGGGAGTCGTCGTAGCCGAGGCGGCTTTTGACGGAAAAGACCATGAAGGAGCAGAAGACGCCGGCGATGAGACCGATGGCGAGCGCGGACATGGGCTGGACAAAGCCGGAAGCGGGGGTGATGGCGACGAGTCCGGCGACGGCACCGGAAATGGCGCCGAGGGCGGTGGGCTTGCCGTTGTGAATCCACTCGGCAACGGTCCAGCCGAGGGCGGCGGCGGCGGCGGCGAAGTGGGTGTTGATGAAGGCGCTGGTTGCCAGCGGGCTGGCGGCGAGGGCCGAGCCGGCGTTGAAACCAAACCAGCCTACCCACAATAGACATGCGCCGATGAAGCTGAGGACCATGGAGTGGGGCGGCATGGGAGTTTGAGGGTAGCCGATGCGCTTGCCGAGGTAGATGCAGGCGACGAGCGCGGAGACGCCGGAGGTGACGTGAACTACCGTGCCACCGGCGAAATCGAGCGAGGGGAAATGGCCGCCGGTGGAGTTGAGGAAACCGCCGACACCCCAGACCATGTGAGCCATGGGGCTATAGACGAGGAGGGACCAGAGTGAAAGGAAGACGGCCATGGCGCTGAACTTCATACGTTCAGCGAAGGCGCCGGTGATGAGGGCCGGAGTGATGATGGCGAACATGAGCTGATAGACCATGTAGGTCTGCTCGGGGATGGTGGCCGCGTAGTC
Organism: Occallatibacter sp.; assembly: GCA_049510095.1. GTDB lineage: Bacteria > Acidobacteriota > Terriglobia > Terriglobales > Acidobacteriaceae > Telmatobacter. The sequence goes on along the minus strand of JBEKZG010000519.1, from coordinate 2,006 downwards.
AGGGTTGGGAGCGAGACCGACGCCGCGGAGAAAGAGATGCTCGAAGCCACCAATGAAGGCGTTGCCATGGCCGAAGGCGAGCGAGTAGCCGGCGACGGCCCAGAGGATGGTGACGAGGCTCATCATGGCGAAGCTTTGCATCATGGTGGACAGGATGTTCTTCCTGCGGACGAGGCCACCATAGAAAAGAGCCAGGCCGGGGCCGGTCATGAGCAGGACCAACGCGGCGGAGACGAGCATCCAGGCGTTGTCGCCCGCGGACTGGGCGTTCTGGACGGCTTGTTGAAGGGCCGCGATTTGGGCCTGAGTTGCTGGGGCTTGCGGGGCCGTGGATGCGGACTGGGACGGGACCTGGGACAGGGCGAGGGCCGGGAATCCAAGAAGAAAGAACAGGAACAGTGACTTCAACGTACGAGTGCACATTTTGTTTCCACTCCGGTAGCGACTCTCGCCAGTTGAGGCGAGAACGAGGAACAGGTTGAAGTTTTCAAGTGAGGAGTCTCCGATTCTTCTGAAATTGGCAACTTCTCACGGCTGGACGGTGAGTTCGCGAAGGTGTCAGCCGGACGCAAAGAGGCTCAGGATTTTTTGCAGCGTGTCGCGGCAGTTTTTCGTGAACATTGAAGGATAGCGCATTCGAGCGGAAATATTTCATAAGGGTTTTGCAGGGGCTGGCATGAAGCTGCATGGTGCTCCGCAGGGGCGCGGAAGCGGCGATAAAAAGATAGATTGTGGATTAAAACGATCAATTGTGCTCATGTGATCTTGGCGGAGGTGGAGGTATATTAGGAATATGGCGGCGACGGCGGAGCGGGATCTGTATGTTTTCGGCTCACTGGAGAGCAGCGCGAAGAATCGCGCGAAGCTTCAGGAAGTGAGCTACGGTTACGAACAGCCTGAGGGCGTGTTTTTGACCACGCTGGATTTCGCGGTGAACTGGGTGCGCAAGAGTTCAGTATGGCCGATGACGTTTGGGCTTGCCTGCTGCGCGATCGAAATGATGTCGATGGGGGCGTCGCGGTTCGATATTGCGCGGTTTGGCGCGGAGGTGTTTCGTCCTTCCCCGCGGCAGTCCGACCTGATGGTGGTTGCCGGGCGAGTATCGCAGAAGATGGCGCCGGTGATCCGCCGGCTTTATGACCAGATGCCTGAGCCAAAGTGGGTAATTTCGATGGGCGCTTGTGCGACCTCTGGCGGGGTTTTCAATAACTATGCGCTGTTGCAGGGTGTGAACCAGGTAATTCCTGTGGATGTGTATGTCCCCGGATGTCCTCCACGGCCGGAACAATTGCTGTACGCGATCACCCTTCTTCAGGAGAAGATTCAGCGGGAACCGCGCAGTCTGCTGAAGACGCTGAATGTTGGATAAGCGACAATGCGGTGTTAGGTAACTCCTTTCTGGATTACCAAGGTAACGGCATAACTTTCTTTCATTGAGACCACGAATAAGATGGCAACTCGTTGAAAAAATGTAACCTCCCGAAATCGTCCTATGGTAAGTTTAAAGAGCCGTCGGATTGAATTTCGACTCACGTGAAGTTGGCGGTCGAGAATCATTGGCCCGAGTTTTGCGCTTGAGAAACCCTATCTCATCAGTTCAACCACAAAGATTTGCGGAGGAAAACGCATGCAAATTTGTGTTTCAAAATCTGTGAGCCGGATTCTGGCCCTGGCATTGCTGGCGCTGGCGCACCTTTCCCTGGCAGCGCAGGAAACGACTAAGCCGGCCGCGAAGGCTTCGCCCGATGATTCGGCTACGAAGTGGGACATCTTTGGCGGTTACAGCTACATCGCACCGCACGGCACCATCGCTACAAATCTGGGAGGCGGCAACTACGTGGCAACGCCTTACTCCGCGATTACTCCCGGCGGCATTGTGAGTGTTGCGCGGTATTTCAACCGGAATGTCGGAGTTGAGGCAATCGGCGATCTTCATCTTGAGAATGAGTCGCAGAACCCCTGGGTGAGCTCGAAAGACGACATGAGCGGCTTGGCAGTGGGCTTGA